>JBHEOZ010000179.1:0-4261 GCA_046260555.1 Desulfurivibrionaceae bacterium | reverse complement strand
GTCGAGTCCCTCATGTAAATGAACAGGAAAAAAAGATAACCGCTAAGGAAAAAAGCCATAAAAGAGGCCATGAGCCGCCACTTGGAATGGAGTTGTTCCGGGATCCGGCGGGCTGCCCGCATATGAAGAAAAAGCGCGGCGGCTATAAACAGGGTCCCGGCCATTATGGCGCCGATAATCAGAAAGCTCAGGGAATCCATGGTTCACTCATAAATTATTTTTAAGGTTGCCGGAACGAATCTAACAATTAATTCAACTACCGGCCAGCAACCAGATAGTCCGACCAGCCGAATTTACCATTGCGGCCGGATAAATGCTCGAAATCCCAGGCGGCTGCGAGACAATTTCCCGGGCAAGCGCCGCCTTTTCCCCGCCGACTGCCATGACGATAACCTTCCGGGCCCGATTGATAACCGGCAGGGTCAGGGTTATCCGTGTCAACGACGGAGCGGCTGCGGCGGCAGGAGAAGATACGGCAACCCAGCGTTCTTGTTCCCGCAATGTGTCGGAAGCCGGGAACAAGGAGGCCACATGGCCGTCATCTCCCAGGCTGAGCAGGATCAGATCGAATTGCGGCAAGTCGATCTTCCCACCCGCTTCAGCGGCAAAATAGGCGCGCAAGGTTTTTTCATAGGCGGCGGCGCCGTCCGCCGGGGAGTCGCAGCTGTCAGGAGTCGGGATCAGATAGATACGATCATCGGCTATTCCGGACGGATCAAGCAAGCGGCGGCGCACCATGCCGCCATTACTGTCTGGATGAGCTTCAGCAACCCAGCGTTCATCGCCCAGAAAAAAATCGGTCCTGCGCCAGATTTCCTGAAAGTCCGGACGGACATGGAAATTGACCAGATGGCGGTAAAGGGCGCGCGCCGTCCTGCCGCCGGTGAGGACCAGATTAAAGCGGCCCCTTTTGCCAACGGCCTCGCGACCGGCGGTCTCGATCAAGTCAACCGCCTCCAGGTAAAGATCCCGCCGGCTTATCAGCTCATGAATTTCCCTTTCCATAGAACCTCCTGAATCCGCGCCGGTTATCGTTTTTTGCACTATAACCCTGTAGTTACTTGTTCCTGAATCCGTGACGACTTCGCTGGGAATTCAACTTTATCAGTTTGTAATTGCATAAAATAATCGTTTTTCCCTGGATTGCCATGGTTCACCCCGCCGCCCTGCGGGGCGCCCGATAACGGTGCGGATTCAGGGTTATGCCATTAAAATATTCATCAGGCCGCGGACCTCCTCCGGCCCCCAGCTCCCGGCTTCATAAAACTTCAGCCGCTCTTCGCGGTCACCGCACTCTTCACAGCTTTCCAGGACAGGTTCGAGAAACTCCCAGGCCAGCTCCACCCCGTCCTGCCGCCAGAAGAACATCTGCTCACCCCGCATGCAATCCAGAAGGACCTTCTCATACGCCCTCAATACCGGCCCGGCTGAGTCGTCATAATACTTGAAGCCCAGCCTGGTGGTCCGCAGGCAAACCCTCGGACCCGGCACCTTGGCCTGAAAAGAAAGATTGATCTCCTCCTCCGGAAAGATCCCGAAGTTCAGGCGATTGGCCCCGACCTTCTCGCCGACAACCTCTCTGAACATCGAGTGCGGCACTTCCTTGAACTGGATGACCAGCCTGGTATCCTTCCGGGTCATTCTTTTGCCGGAAATCAGATAAAAAGGCACCCCCTGCCAGCGCCAGTTATCGAGATGAACCCGCAGCATGGCAAAGGTAGGGGTCAACGAATCACCCCTTACCCCGTTTTCCCGCCGATAGCCGGCCACATCCCGCCCCTGGATCTTCCCGGCTCCATACTGGCCCACAATCAATGCATCTTCCTGGCCGGGAGCGGCAAAAGGCCTGAGGCATCTGAGCAGCTTGGTCTTTTCGTCCCTGATCCGATCGGAGATGAACCCGGCCGGCGGCTCCATGCCGATTATGGCCAGAAGTTGCAGCATGTGGTTCTGGAACATATCGCGCAAAACCCCGGCCTGGTCATAGTAACCGGCCCGGCTGCCGACTCCCAGCTCCTCGGCGGAAACGATGCCGACATAGTCGATATGATCGCGGTTCCAGAGGGGCTCGAAAATGCTGTTGGCAAACCGGAACATCATGGTGTTCTGGACGGTTTCCTTGGCCAGGTAATGATCGATCCGAAAGATCTGGTGCTCCGAAAATCCGCGATGAAGAGCGGCGTCGAGAACCTTGGCGCTGGCCAGATCACGGCCGAACGGTTTTTCGATAATGATCCTGCTCCAGCCGCGGCCCTCTTCATTTTCTCGGGACAAGCCGACCTCGACCAGTTTCGCGGAAATCAACGGATAAAGATCGGGGGGAACGGCCAGGTCAAAGATGGTATTACCTCCGGTGCCGACCCGCTTATCGAGTTCCTTCAAAAAAACCGCAAGTTCCTCATAGGTTTGCGGTGAATCGTATTGTATGGGCCGATAATGCAATAGGGAGACAAATTCCTTCCAGCGGGGATGCCCAGCCAGGTCAACGGGAGAATTTTTCACGAGTCGCTGCCGGAAACCGTCATTGTCAAGGACGGTTCGACCGCAGCCGATGATCGAACAGGGTTTGGGCAGGTTTTCGTCGACGAAAAGGGCAAAAAGAGCGGGAATAAGTTTCCGGGCGGTCAAATCCCCGGTGGCCCCGAAAATGACGAGCTGGCATGGCTCGAGCTTATCGGCGAACAGACTGCAGGAAGGCGCCCCTTTGGAGCCGTCTTCATAAGTATTCTCAAGCTTTTCCATGCCGGTTCCTGTCATAATCCTGAATCGGTGAGCGTTCGAGAACGGTGCAGATGCAAGGCGGCAACGATGTTGATAATACTAATGGTATATCAACGAGTTGCCAACACAGCAGATGCGCCGTTATCGGGCGCCCCGCAGGGCGGCGGGGTGAACCATGGCAATCCAGGAAAAAACGATTATCTAATCCAATTACAAACCGATAAAGCTGAGTTGAGTCCCGCAAGGCGGGACTCGTACGAAACTTATGCCCTGTGGGTATAAAGTAAAATCCCCCACGAAGCCGTCACGGATTCAGGATAATCTCTTATTCCGCCGTTTCCCGGTCAAGAAAATCGACAATCTCCCCGACCTTCTCCTCCGGGATGATCTCCGGGCCGTATTTCCGCATCCGTCTGACATTCTCCCGCCAATCGGAGCGGCTATAATTTTCGATTAAGATATCGGCACGATTCTCATGGCAGGGCAGGCAGTAGCTGTCCAGGATGGATTCCTCCTCCCCGACCGGACCGGGAACGTGGGTCTCTACCAGATAGTGGAGAATCTGGGCTCCCTCGTCCGGCGTAATCCTCGGCGCCGCCAGTTCAAGCATTCTGCCCATCACGGTTTCCCATGATTGCCTGCTCCTGGGATGCATGATGTTTTCAAGGAGATGGCAGGTTGAGCATTTTCCGATGAAAAGCTGCTTGCCGAGCTCCAGGTCCACCATTTTCTCGGGCAATTCGGCATGGGAAAGGTAGGGAGTCTCTTCATATTTCCAGATAATATAATAGCCGGCGGTGATCCAGACCATGGTGAAGGCAGCCAGATAGAGGGAAACACCAAACAGGAACATATGGCGGCGCAGCTTGGGAAAATATCTCGCAATCGCGACCTTGAGGATGATGAGCAGCAGCAGAGCCGTGGCCAGGGCGACATGCATGGCGATGCGGGCCGACGACTCTTCCCATTGCTCTTCGATCCTGGCCAGCATGAAAATGAACATCAGAAGAAACAGCAGGACAAAGAGCCAGCCGCACCAGCGATGATAACGGGCCAGGCCCTGGTAGTTCTCGACCTGAGCCCGGCCCTGGGCCGCCAGCATCACCAAAAGACAAACCGCGCCCAGACCGAGAAAGACAAGACTGACCACGGTACTCCAGAACGGCGCCACACCCATGACCGGTATCTCCTGCTTCCTAATCGAGCTTGAAGGTTACCTTCAGATGGAGACGGTAGAGCCGGGGAGTACCCTCCCTGAACAACACCTCCTTATCCTTGATCCAGATACTGCGGACATTTCGCAGGGTCTCCTCCGCCCTTCTGATCCCTGTTTCCAGGGCGGCGTCAAAGCTTTTCTCGGAATCCGCACTCAACTCGATAGTTTTTGCAATTGAACCCATCGCTCTCTCCTCTTTTGTTACAGTGCCCTCAAGCTGCCAACCTGCAACGATAATGATTGATATCGGGTAACCGTTCAGCAGCACCGCATCTTCGGACGATCGGCCCGGCTTACGTACACGAGGTACGCGGCGCCGGTCCG
>JBHEOZ010000178.1:0-4305 GCA_046260555.1 Desulfurivibrionaceae bacterium | reverse complement strand
GCTTGCGGGAAGTGCGCTTCCTTAATCCTCGGCGACTTTTGCGGGTTTGTCATAATTTGCAGTCACCATGGATTTCGGCAGCGACTCGGGATCTTCAACCAAAAAGGAGGCAGCGCATGAGACGGGAAGACGAAGAAATTAAAAAGGCCGTTATCGACGAACTGTTCTGGGATAATCGGATCGACGCCTCGAAGGTCACCGTTACCGTTGAAAACGGAATTGTGTCGCTTGCCGGAGAAGTTTCTTCCTATGCCGATCTCGCGGATGCCCGGGCCGCTATTTACCGGGTTGCCGGGGTTGTCGATGTGCTCGACAGCCTGGTGATCGCTTATGCGGAACCGCCTGGCCTTCCCGCCGATTCCGAGATCGAGGAGCACGTCAATAACATCATCGTCTGGGATTCGGCTGTCGATGAAGGGAATGTCAAGGCCCTGGTCGAAGCCGGCTTCGTAATCCTCGAGGGAATAGTCGATGCCCATTGGAAGATGTGGTACCTCGAAGAGAAAATCACAGGGATTCGAGGAGTTCACGGAATTGAAAATAAACTGGGCGCGGTGCCGACCAAGGAGGTCGCCGACGAGATTCTGGCCAAGGACGTGATCGGGGCGCTGGAAAGAGATGTCCTGGTCGATGCTGAAAATGTAACGGTCACCGTCGAGAATGGAGTGGTCACCCTTTCCGGCACTGTGCCGAATTGGGCAGCTCGTCTATCCGCCTGGAATGCCGCCTCGAGAACGGCAGGGGTGATTTCCATCGAGAATAATCTGAAAGTCGCGGTCTGAACGACCAGGCGGCTGGGAGATTTAATTACCCTCACGGCGTCGTCCGGAGCCGGGCATCATGGGAAAATGACAGCGGCCCGCTTCCCGGCAACCGGCGAAACGATTCACTCGAGATTTTTGGTTCCATCGATATCGCTGTCTTCCGCCTGGTTGAATTTTTTCGATTCATTACGGTCGGCCGCCCACTGTTTTTTTAACGCTACAATATTTTTACTGTGGGTGATAAGGACCACCTCATCGCCTTTTTTAAGCCTGCTGTTTTCCTGGGCGATCAGGAGTTCGCCGTCCCGGTAATAACAGATGACCCTTACCTGGCCGGGAAAGTCCAGTTGCGACACCTCTTTTTCTTCATCTATGTCGATGATGAACGAATAAAAACGCGCATCTCCCCTGATCATCGACGATAGTTCATGAATGTCGCGGCCCTCGGCCAGGTCGGTTAAGCGCCGGCTGATCGTAAAGGTAGGGATAATGGTGTTTTCCAGCCCCAGTTCCTTGCAGATGTGGTTGAGTTCCTGATCTTCGATCTTGGTGATAATCTTTTTAAAACCGAGAGAGCGCCCGACCAGGCTGGCGATGATATTCATCTGGTCGCTGTCGGTCATGCAGAACAGCAGATCGGTCTGGCCGGGTCCAGCCTCCTGCAGGATTGCCGGAGTGCTGCCGTCGCCGTGCAAAAACCCGCAATCGAGTTGCTCGGCCAGGGAATCGATCTTCTCCTTGTTCTTTTCGATGATGACCACGCCGTGATTTTGCTTGAGCAGCTCTTCGGCGGTGGACTGGGCCACCAGGCTGGCGCCGATAAAGACAATCCTCATAATTACATCCTCCTTCCCAGCCAGGTCCGGGGATAGAACAATACCAGGATGGCAATGATCTCCAGCCGGCCCATCAGCATGTCGGCGCAGAGCACCATTTTTAATAGATTCGGCAGGCCGGAGGCGGTTATGCCGGTTGAAAGTCCGACCGTACCGGTGGCGGAAACTACCTCAAAGAGGGAATCCAGCGGGTTGTAGCCCATAACCACAAAAGGCAGCCAGGAGACAAAGATAATCAGGCCAAAAAGGATAATCAGCAGCAGGGCCTGGTGGATTTCCTCATCCCCCAGATTTTTGCCGTTGAGACGGGGCTCAAGAACGGCATGGGGGGAGAGACAGATCCGGATCAGGGTTAATTTAAGCAGGCGCAGCAGGATAAGCAGGCGCAGGATCTTGATGCCGCCTGCCGTGGAGCCTATGCCGCCCCCGATCAGCATGGACATGATCATGACAAGCTTTGCCGCCGGGTCGAGATCGGCCACGGCCAGGGTGGAAAAACCCGTGGTGGTCTGGGCCGAAAAGGCCATCATCACCGCATGGCCGCCGCTGCCGGCGGGTGCGTCGCCCGGCCCGAAACCCATCAGTAACCACAGCAGGACGGCGGAGAAGGCGGAGAGGGTCAGGACGGAACGCAACTGGACATCGCCCGCCAGGGTCATCAGCCCGGTCCGGAAGCCCTGGCGGTAACTATTATAGTAGAGGGCCAGGGGGATCGCCCCCAGGGTCGATACGGCCATGACCGCCGCGGCCGGCAGCCGGCCGGGCATGTCGCCAAGGCTTTGGTCGTAACTGGAAAAACCGCCGGTGGATATTGCCGCGAGGCAGTGGACCAGGGCGGGAAATGGCGCGACCCCGGCCAGCAGGATGACGATAAAGCCGAAGATGGTCAGCAGCCCATAGACGATCAAAATCCGCCGGGCGTAGAGCCTGGTGCTCTCGGTTACATCGTCGCTGTCGGCAAAACCGACCAGCCGCCGGGCTACCGTGCCGGGCCCTAAAATCAGGGCAACGGTCAGGACGACAATTCCCAGACCGCCGGACCATTGCAGCCAGGCGCGGGCAAACAGGAAGCTCGCTGGTTTGTCTTCGACCGAGGCAAGAGTCGAAAGACCCGTGGTGGTCACCCCGGAGACCGCTTCAAAAAGGGCGTCGGCAAAGGGCAGGCCGGAGCCCATCAAGGCAAAGCTGAGGAGCAGCGGTATAGTGATAAAGATCAGGGCGGTCAGGACCAGGGCCTCGTTGATCTGGATATTCCGGGGCACGGGGAGTCTGCCGAGAAAAAAAGCGATGGCGAGTAAGGCCAGAACAATGAGAGCGTAGCGCAGGGCGATTTCGAATTCCCTGTTCAGAAAGGCAACAAGCAGAGTGACGGAGGTCAGAATAGCGGCGACCAGGCAGAATTGGCCGAAGTATTTGAGTACGACCCGGCCCCGAACGGCGTAGCTCAGGGGATCTATCCTGCCATTCTTCATCGCTTGCCGTCCCGGCTGGTCAAGGCCGAGCTTTTCAGCCGGAACACCAGGATGGCCAGGGGCGGCAGGGTGACGTTTAAGGACTGGTTTTTGCCGTGGACCGAAAGGGGGGTCGCCTCTTTGCCGCCGAAATTGCCCTGGCCGCTGCCGCCGTAGATCGGGGCGTCGCTGTTTAAGACCTCCTCCCAGTAACCCATTTCCGGAACCCCGAGCCGGTATTCATGCCGGGGCACCGGGGTGAAATTGCCGATGCAGACCACCACCTCGTCGGGGTTTTTGCCCCGGCGGATAAAGCTCAGGACGCTCTGCTGGCTGTCGTTGCAGTCGATCCAGGCGAAGCCGGCCGGATCGTTGTCGAGTTCGTGGAGGGCCGGTTCGCCGCGCAGCAGGGTGTTGAGATCCCGGACCCAGCGGTGTAACCCCTGGTGAAGCGGATAGTCGAGCAGGGCCCAGTCCAGGCCGGTATCGTGGTTCCATTCCGACCACTGGCCGATTTCATCGCCCATGAACAGGAGTTTCTTGCCGGGATGGGTGTACATATACCCGTAGAGCAACCGCAGGTTGGCGAATTTACGCCAGTCGTCGCCGGGCATCTTGCCGATCATCGAGCCCTTGCCGTGCACCACCTCGTCATGGGAGAAGGGCAGCAGGAAGTTTTCGTGATAGGCGTAGAGCAGGCTGAAGGTCAGCCGGTGGTGATGATAGGTACGGTGGATCGGGTCGTGGCTCATGTATTCCAGGGTGTCGTGCATCCAGCCCATGTTCCATTTGAAGCCGAACCCGAGGCCCCCCAGATAGGTGGGCCGCGAGACCATGGGATAGGAGGTCGATTCCTCGGCCATGGTCATGACGTCGGGATGCTCCTGGTAGACCAGTTCGTTGAACTTTTTCAGGAAATCGATGGCCTCGAGATTCTCCCGCCCCCCGTACTTATTGGGAATCCACTCCCCTTCCTCGCGGGAATAATCGAGGTAGAGCATCGAGGCGACCGCGTCGACCCGCAGGCCGTCGATATGGTAGACCTCCAGCCAGAACAGGGCGTTGGCGAGGAGGAATTCGGCGACTTCCCGGCGGCCGTAGTTGAAGATCAGGGTTCCCCAGTCCTTGTGCTCCCGCTGGCGCGGATCGGCATGCTCATAGAGATGGGTGCCGTCGAAAAAACCGAGCCCGTGGGCGTCGCGGGGGAAATGGGCCGGCACCCAGTCGAGAATGACCCCGATCCCGTGGCGGTGC
>JBHEOZ010000177.1:0-4331 GCA_046260555.1 Desulfurivibrionaceae bacterium | reverse complement strand
TGTTCATGAACGGCATAAGGGGCCGTAAAGAAATGGATAAAAAGTTCAGGTTATTTCTTAACGGCCCCTAACCTGAATTGCATCAAAAACAATCTCCCTCAACCCAAGGCCGACAAACTCGCAAAAAGTCACGGGATGGCTAAGCAAAAACTTCGATATACCAAGGGTGGTGCACCCCAAGGGCACTTCCTTCGGGGCGTGTTTTTGAGATTGAGGCCATACATAACGGTATACCGGACGAACAAAAAAGCGCCACGACGCAGCAGAACGGAGTTTTTGCGACGCCGTCACTATTCCCAGCCGAGCAAGGCATTATGGTAAACCTGGATCACCTCGTCCCTGGTCGGGATACGCGGATTATTTTCAACCGGCACCGTGACCTTCAAGGCGATATCGGCCATCTCCGGAATCTTCTCGACCGGGATATCGAGCGCGGCCAGGCTCAAGGGAATCCCCACATCGCTGTTCAGGTTGAAAATCGCCTCAACCGCCAGCGCCGCCGCTTCCCGGATCGGCATATCGGAGGTATCGTAGCCCATGACCTCGGCCACCGCCGCGTATTTGCCGGGATTGCCGATCAGGTTGTACTCGATCACATAGGGCAAGAGCACCGCGTTGGCGAGCCCGTGCGGGATCCCGAACATGCCGCCCAAGGGATAGGCCATGGCGTGGACCAGACCGACCCCGGCCGTGGCCAGGGCCTTGCCGGCCAGCAGGCTGCCGATCAGCATCTCGGAACGGGCGGCAAGATCGTTGCCGTTGGCATAGGCCCGGGGCAGGTTGCGGCTGATCATCTCGATCGCCTCCAGAGCGTACATGTCGGAGATCGGATGGGCCTTGGTCGAGACATAACCCTCGATGGCATGGGTAAAGGCGTCGATGCCGGTAGAGGCGGTTATCCGGGGCGGCATCGAAACGGTCAGTTCCGGATCGAGCAGGGCCGCGTTCGGATAGAGGGGGGCGCCGTTCATGCCGCCCTTGGATTTGGTCTTCTCGTTAATGAAAACCGCAGTGAAGGTGACCTCCGCCCCGGTGCCGGCCGTGGTCGGCACCATGATCTTCGGCACTCCGGGCTTGGTGATCTTGCCGACCCCCAGATAATCCTCGGCCTTGCCGCCGTTGGTCAAGAGGATGCTCACCGCCTTGGCGACATCCATGGCCGAACCGCCGCCGACCCCGATCACGCAGTCGCAGCCGCTCTTTTTGGCGAGCTTGCAGCCGGCATCGGCCAGTTTCAGCCCCGGCTCAGGATCGATCTTGTCGTATACCTCAAAGTCCATTTTGGCCTTCTTCAAAGGAGCGGTAATCCGCGCCAGCAGCCCAGCCTTCTTGATGCCGGGGTCCACGACCAGGAAAGGTTTGCTGCCGCCCTCCTCCCTGACCAGATCGGCCAGGGCGGCAATGGCTCCGATTCCGAAAGTTATCCGGGTAGGTTGATTGATGGTAAACGTTTTGTCACTCATTGAAGATTTCCTTATCAATTTATGGTATTAAGCTGGTTAAAGGTAAAGGATCACGAAAAGACCGCGTCTTGGAGTGATCGGTTGCGTATGCAATGATAATTTGGGAATATGGAGATTCTACTTTAGGCCGTCGCCGAAAGGCAACAAAAAAAGCCTTACCGCCCATAGGATAAATGGAAAAATGGATCATACCACCAGCCGCACCCAAAAAAAACGTCAGGCGAAGGAGATCGAGAACTTGAGCAAGGAGCTGGCCGAACTGCCGCCGGCCGATCTGGCTAAACTGCCCTGCGACGCCTTTCTCCGCGAGGAAATCAAGGCGGTCGCCAATCTCAAGGCAGGTTCAAGAAAAAGGCAGATTAAGTACATCGCCAAGGAACTGCGCCAACAACCGGTTGACGAGATTCTCGAATTTCTCGCGACCCGCCGGGGCTCGCGGCTGAAAAACAATATCGAGCGCGAAGAACTGGATAGACTGAGAAACGACATCATAGCCGCCGCCATCGATGAATATAACGACCGGGAAGATCACGAAGGCTATTTCACCATGTCGCGTCAGGCCCCGGTCCTGCAAAGGCTGCTGGCGATCTTCCCCGCCCTAAATCCGGAAGATTTACGCAAAGCGGCGGAAAACTTCGCGGCCACCAGAAAACCGGGCAAATCAAAGGAGATTTACAGGCTTTTAAAGGCGGCGGCGGAAAAACGCCGGTTCTCGGGAAATGGAGGCGAATAACGACATGGACTATCGACAGGGCCGGACCGGCCGAATTTTCACAATCCGTTTCGACGAGGGCGACGACTTCCTGAAAGGACTACTGGACATCGTCAGAAATGAACAAGTCAGACAGGGCTGGTTTCAGGTAATCGGCGGCCTCAGGCAGGCTGAATTCGTTACCGGCCCCCAAGAACCGACCATGCCGCCGGAACCGGTCTGGGCTTCAGTGGAGGAAAACAGCGCCAGGGAGACCCTCGGAGCCGGGTCGATTTTCTGGGACGGCGACGAGCCGAAGATCCATCTCCATGCCGCCCTCGGCAGCCACGGCCGGACCACCACCGGTTGCGTCAGAAAAGGCACCAGAGTCTATTTGATTCTTGAGGTATTTCTGATAGAAATTGAGGGAATCGAGGCGGAGCGCCCCTGGTATGAAAAAGGGGGCTTCAACCGCCTGACCTTCAGGGATTGAAACCCGGTGCAACTCTTAAAAGCCCCGCGGAATCAAACTGGTGAAGTTGTTTCAGTAACGAAAGCAAGCACCTACCCATCACAAAATCAGGGCCGGGTGCAAAGAAGGCTCACTTCGAGGAGAGCAAAATGTCTTCAGATCTGCAGGCCACCCTCGCCCGGAACTTCGGATTTGGCCAATTCCGCCCGGGCCAGGAGCAAACCATCCGTCAGCTTTTAAACGGTGATTCCTCCCTGGCGGTATTCCCGACTGGATCGGGCAAGTCTTTGTGCTACCAGATGAGCGCCCTGCTTTTGCCCCATCTGACCCTGGTGGTATCGCCGTTGCTGGCTCTGATGAAGGATCAGCTGGAGTTTCTGGCCGGCCATGGCATAGCGGCGGCCAGTATCGATTCCACCCTGACAGCGGAGGAGAGTCATAGGGTGATGAGTGAGGTGCGGGCCGGGAAGATCAAGATCCTGATGGTGTCGGTAGAACGCTTTAAAAACGAACGATTCCGAGTCTTTATCGACTCCGTGCCGCTCTCGATGCTGGTGGTCGATGAAGCGCACTGCATATCCGAATGGGGTCACAATTTTCGCCCGGACTACCTGAAACTGCCGGTCTATCGGCATGAGTTAAAAATCCCCCTGGTGCTGTTGCTCACCGCCACGGCCACCAAAAGAGTGAAAGCGGATATGGCCCGGAAATTCGCGATTGACGAGGGGCATATTGTCCAGACCGGCTTTTATCGCGCCAATCTCGATCTGGCCGTGGTCCCGGTGGCATCCGCCGGGAAAAACGCCGAGTTGCTTGAACTGATCCGCCGACAAAGCGGTCCCGGCATTGTCTACGTCACCCAGCAGAAAAGCGCCGAGCGGGTCGCGGAATTTCTCGGCAGCCATCAGATCAGCGCCCAGCCTTATCATGCCGGATTTATTGATGAAAAACGCCGGAAGATCCAGTCCGGCTTCATGGCCGGGGAGGTCCGGGTCATCGTGGCGACCATCGCCTTCGGGATGGGCATCGATAAGGCGGATATTCGCTTTGTGATCCACTACGATCTGCCCAAATCCATCGAAAGCTACAGCCAGGAAATCGGCCGGGCCGGCCGGGATGACCGGGAATCGTCCTGCCTGGTCCTGGCTAATCTGGACGGCCTTAACACCGTGGAGAATTTCGTCTTCGGCGATACGCCGGAGCAGTCGGCCATCGAATATGTCTTGAATGTCATTCGCGAGGAGGGTCAAAGCGGCCAGTGGGAGATGCAGCTGACCGGCCTGGCCAATGGCGCCAATATCCGGCAGCTGCCCCTGAAAACCCTGCTGGTCCAGCTGGAATTACAGGGGGTCTTGCAACCGATCTACTCCTATTTTGCCGAATTTAAATATAAATTCATGGAAGACCGGGAAGAAATCCTGGCCGGGTTCCAGGGTGAGCGCCGGGCATTTCTGCAGGCGGTTTTCACCAGCACCCGCTTTAAAAAAATTTGGGGCAGTCTCGATTTCACGACCCTGCAGCAAGATTATTCCTGCGAGCGGAGCCGGGTGGTGACGGCCCTGGACTATCTGCACCGCAAAGGGCTGATCGAACTGGAAACCAAGGGGATGACCGAGGTTTTCAGGGTCACCGCAACGGCCCTGGCCGATCCGGACCTGGCCGGGCGGCTGCACGCTTATTTTGCCGAAAAGGAACGCAAGGAGAT
>JBHEOZ010000176.1:0-4405 GCA_046260555.1 Desulfurivibrionaceae bacterium | reverse complement strand
GACACAGAGGGGACTGGCCCGCTTTTGGCTTTATCATAAGTCCCTCTTCCGGCCAAAAACACGACCTTATCGATCTTCCTGCCTGGACGGGCTGCAAACCTGCATGATTATCGGGTCGATGTTATCCTCTTGCTGGTGCGGGATATCTTGTTGTTTATCAGGTCTTCGACTATGCCGATTATCGTATAATCACCGATAGGGTCCAAGCTGTCCAGGACCAGAGCCAATTCCGGCTCGGCCATGATAAAGGCCGGCTGATTCGGGGCTTTGACCGTTGCCTTTGCGTAATGGCGCCGGTTCTCCCGCGGATTGCCGAATGGGTCCAGCACGGCAAATGAGGTTTGATAGGAAAAATTCCCGGCCCGGTCCGGGCTGAGCCCGGTGACCAGAAATGAGATGTTGATCTCCTGATCCGGTTTTACCGCCTTCAGAAGTTTCAGGCCGGTCATGCCGTCCGCTGGCGCGTTCAGCCACTCCCGGGCATGATCAGGCGAATCCGAGATGGCTATCACCAGCTTCAAGTCACCCGCAGCTTTCGGTTCCGGATATATTGTTTCCAGAGCGGGGGCCATGTCTTCCGGCACGGTTGTGGACACCTCCTCCTGGATTTGGTCGGCAAAGGGCTCCCGGATAGTGACGAGCAAGCCATCGGGCCGTTCGCGGATCGTGTAATCAAACAATTCATCAAGGTTGGAGTCGAAAACCACCCTGACCCCGTCACTTCTCTTTCCCGTTCTGACCCGGGCAAGAGCGGTTCCTGCCTCTCTGGCGGGGATCGGGCCGGCAAGGCGGACGTTCTTGAGGTCCAGATACATGCGGTCGGGACGACCCGCCTCAACATTTTTCTTCAGCTGGAATTTGCCGTACTCCCTTATAGCTCCGTCCGCCTTCAGGTGAACTTCGGTTTCCGTATCCGTCCGCTCTATTTCGATATCGTAGAGGAAGGTGGCATCAGCCCGGGCAATGGCGTGGATGGACAGGACTAACGGCAGAAACAATAATACTCTGGTCAATTTCATTCTCTCCCTCATTTTTGATGGCGTCGCGAAAAGTCGGCATTGCCATAATGTCATTTCGACCAACTGGAGAAATCTGCTGAGTTGAGCAGCTTGTCTGCTTTTATGCCCTTTAGGGTGCAAACGAAACTTATGCCCTGTGGGTGTAAACAACAAGATTTCTCACATCCGTTCGAAATGACAGCTTTTTTTTGACTTTTTGCGAACCCGCTTAATTCTGATCTCTCATCCGAAGATTCCGGGGAATATTCCTGACCTGTCTCTTATAATATGAATCCGGGCCGGTTTTCAAGACTTACCGAAGGGGAAGCGGTCTTTGCCGCGGATAGGGAAGGTGTTCACTGATTATATTCAGTTTTTGTCCCGGCGGGCCAGAGGGACAGGCCCGGAAAATCGGGATTGCATCATCCGCCGCTGTTCTCGGCGGCAAAGATCAGGGCCTGCCTGATCTCTTCCAGATCGCTCCGTTCGGTGATCTTGCCGCCTGTGCCGTCCAGAACGTAAAAGACATCGATCAGCTGGCCCTGGCGGGTCGAGATCATCGCCTTGGCAATATTGATCTCGAAATCGGCCATGGTCCGGGTGATATTGAAGAGCAGCGACGGCTGGTCTTCGGCGTAGACCTCGATGATGGTGAAGAGGCGGGAGGATTTGTTGTCGATCTTGACGTTGGTCGAATAGCGCCGGTGTTCCGGGGCCGGTTCGGAGCGCCGGCCGGTTCTTTTGGCGGCCAGGCGGTGGGTCAGGCCGAGGCGGTTGGCCAGGACCAGGTTGAGGTCCTTGCCGAGTGCCCGCCAGTCTAGATCCTGAAACTCATTGTTGAAGACCGGCTTGACATCGATGAGATCGACCACGGTGCCGTCCTGCCAGGTATGGATCTTCGCGGAGAGGACGCTGAGATTATTCAGGGCCAGGGTCCCGCAGATCCGGGACAAAAGCCCGGTCCGGTCGCGGCTGACGATCAGGACCGACCAGTGGTCGCCGTGATCGGCCGGGACCAGCAGGGCCTTGCGGCCGGAGAGTTTGCCGGTCAGGCCGAGATGCTCGACCACCTCCCGGACCGTGTAATTAAGCAGATAGTCGTCGGGCAGGTTGTCGATCAGTCCGGAAGAACCTTTCTCCTCCAGGGCTTCGGCGACCTGCTCCCGCATCCAGCCGACCGCCTGCTGCCGGTCGGGGCCGACCCATTCGGACTGATCGAGAACCTGGGAGACCCGCAGATAAAGCTCCTGGAACAGGGCGCCCTTCCAGTCGTTCCAGGCATTGGGGCCGGTGGCCCGGGCATCGGCAATCGACAGCAGGTAGAGCATGTTCAGACGATCCGGCTCCTTGATCGTCTCGGCGCAATGGAAGATCACCTCTTCATCCTCAAGGTCACGGCGCTGGGCGATATGGGCCAGAAAGAGGTGATGGCGGACCAGGAACTCCAGATCAGCCACTTCCTTTTTCTTCAACCCCAACCGCCTGCCGATCCGTTCGGCCAGTTCGGCCCCGAACTCGTCATGACTGCCGCCCCTGCCCTTGCCGATATCATGGAGCAGCCCGGCAAGGTAAAGGAGGCCGGGATTTTTCACCTCCGCAAATATATGGGCCTGTTCATCGGCCAGGAGCCGCAATTCCTCTACGGCCTGAATCAGGTGGCGATCGACCGTGTGGATATGAAAGACATCATGCTGGGCCAGCGATTCAAGGGGGGAAAATTCCGGGATATAGGCCGAGAGCAGCCCGGTCTCCAGCATGGCTGCCAACAGCGGCAGAGGATTCGCGGCACCTCCCAGGATCTCCATGAACTCGCGGGCCGCCCGGCGGGAACCGCGGAAATCGTCGTCGACGAACCCGATGCTGCCGGCCACCAGCTGCCGGGTCCGGAAGTGAACGGGCAGGTTCAGGCGGGCGGCCTGGCTGAAGATCTTCAGGATCAGATGCGGTTTTCTGGCCAGCAATTCCGGTCCGGTCAGATGGATCCGGCCGTTGATCACCGCAAGGCCCTTTTCGAGAACGGCGTCGTCCCTGGTTCTTTTCACCGGGCCGATGGTTTCCTCGATATGTTCGAAAAACAGATCGGTGGCCACCGCAATGGTATCGAGATGACCGTAAACCTCCTGCATGAAGATCTCGACCCCGAGCACCCCCTTGGCATCCTTATAGCCAAGGGCTTTGGCGATGCCCTCCTGGTGCTCAAAAAAAAGCTGATCGTTCTTGCGGCCGCTCAGGTAATGAAGGCGATTCCGGATCATTACCAGGCTATCGAAACTCCTTTCGAGACTGCGCCGTTCCTCGGGCCCGAAGATCCCGGATTCCTCAATGGCGGCAAGCCCCTTCAGGCCGAAAACCCCCCGGGCGGTCCACAACATCGATTGGATGTCTCGGAAACCGCCGCGCCCCTCCTTGATGTTCGGTTCAAGCTTGAAACCATGCCCGCCGAAGAGCTGCTTCCGGGCTTCCCTTTCGTTCTCCATCTTGGCCAGGAAGTCGCGCCGATGGCCCTCGATGAATTTCTTTTTATAGGCGTTGGCAAGATCGGCAAAGAGCTTCCCGGACCCGGTGATCCGCCGGGCGTCGAGCATAGCGACCTGGAGGTGGAAGTCATTCTTGCAGTCGGCCAGGGACTGGGAAACGCTCCTGACACTATGCCCGACTTCGAGCCCCGCGTCCCAGAGGGGATAGAGGATGCCCTCCACGGTTTTTCCCAGCACCTTGCTTCTCACCCAGCGCGAATGGAGGAGGAGCAGGTCGATATCGGAATAGGGAAAAAGCTCCCTGCGGCCGTAACCGCCGAGGGCGACCAGGGTTATTTCCCCGCCGCCTTCGGCCAGTTCGGCGAAACGATCTTTCAGAAAGGTATCGACCGCTTCGGAATGTTTATCCAGCAACTGCCGGCCGCTCACCCCCTCCTCCCAAAGTTCGCGAAGGGTCTCGCGGGCGGCCCGCAGCTCATGTTTTAGCAACGCTATCGGCCCCAAACCATTTCCGCCTTAGATGGCGTCGTGGCCCTTCTCGCCGGTCCGCACCCTGACCACCTCCTCAATCGGCAGGACGAAGATCTTGCCGTCGCCGATCTTACCGGTATTGGCGGCCTCCCGGATCGTCTCGACCACCTGGTCGACCTGACCGGCATCGATAATGATCTCGATCTTGGTCTTGGGAATGAAATCGACCTCGTAGCCCTTGACCTCGGAAACCGTCATCCCCTTGATGCCGATCTGGTTTAAGGCCTCTTTGACATCATCAAGCTTGAACGGCTTTATAATCGCTTCAATTTTTTTCATGCCAATCTCCTTAAGTGGAATTGCTGATGAATTATTTATATGCAAATCAATTTACAGATCCAACTTCCGGCTGGGGGATATTCCGTCCACATTCGATCTTTGCAACCTTAGCAGAAGACC
>JBHEOZ010000175.1:4149-4408 GCA_046260555.1 Desulfurivibrionaceae bacterium | reverse complement strand
GGGTAACGGAGTACAACCTGGTGGCGGCCGGTTTCGAGGTGACGACCGCCGCTTCCGGCAAGGAAGGGTTGGCGGGATTTGCCGAATACGAGCCCGATCTGGTGGTTACCGACGTCGAGCTGGGCGATATGAACGGTCTCGAACTGCTGGCCGAATTCAAGAAGGGCAACCCCGATGTCCCGGTAATTGTGATTACCGCCTACGGCACCATCGATATGGCGGTCAAGGCCATGGCCCAGGGGGCCTTCAACTTCATCAC
>JBHEOZ010000175.1:0-4139 GCA_046260555.1 Desulfurivibrionaceae bacterium | reverse complement strand
CGCCATGCGGGTGGCGGAGAGCGAGGCGACCGTGTTGATCTCCGGCGAATCGGGTACCGGCAAAGAATTATTGGCCCGCTTGATCCATCGGCGCAGCGGTCGGCGGGACGGGCCGATGGTGGCGGTGAACTGCGCCGCCATTCCCGATAACCTGATCGAGAGCGAACTGTTCGGGCACGTCAAGGGCGCTTTCACCGGGGCGGTGGCCAGTCGCAAGGGACGCTTCCAGTCGGCCCGGGACGGCACCATTTTCCTCGACGAGATCGGCGAGCTCAAACTCGATATGCAGGCCAAGCTTCTCCGGGCCATCCAGGAAAAGGAGGTTGAACCGGTCGGCTCCGACAAGATCGAGAAAGTCGATATCAGGGTGATCGCCGCCACCAACCGCAATCTCAAGGAACTGGTAGATGCCGGGGGATTCCGGGAAGATCTCTATTACCGGCTGAGTGTCATTCCCCTCCACCTCCCGGCCCTGCGCGACCGGCCCGAGGATATCGAGACCCTGGCCCGCCATTTTCTTAAAAAACTGGGGGCGCCCGATTCGGTCCGCTTCAGCCCCGCGACCCTGGCCCGCCTCCGGGAATACGACTGGCCCGGCAATATCCGGGAACTGCAGAATACCGTGGAGCGCGGCTTTATCCTGCGCCGCGGTGAGGAGATCACCAACGATGTCCTGGGCCTGATGAATGAGACGGCGGAGGCCGGGGAAGCAGGGGAGAAGGGCTTTCTCGACTTCCCCATTCCCGATGAAGGCATCTCCCTTGAAGAGGTCGAGAAGAGCCTGATCCGCAAGGCCCTCGAAAAAAGCAACGGCAACCGCTCGGAAGCCGCCCGGCTGCTGAAGGTCCCCCGCCACGTTCTGATCTACCGGCTGGAGAAGTTCGACCTTTGATAAATCGCAATGGATAAACCCTTCGACAGGGTCGAGGTGAGCTTTAAACAGCCACCTTGCCTCACCCTGAGCCAGATAGCTCCAAACACTTTTTTCAGCAGATGCTAAGCAGGGTGGCACCGGAACTCCCGTATACCCAGGGTTATGTATTGCTATCGATTGAAAATGGAGTGGAGAGTGCAAAAAAATAGCCTGATTGGTTTCGTGTTGTGCGCGCCGTTCTTCGCTTTGTTCCTTTTCGGATGCGGCGGTGGGGGAGGTGGATATTTCAACTTACAGATTGCCGATGCCGGTTCGGATCAGGCTGTACGGGTAGGTGATTTGGTCACCCTCGACGGCAGCGGCAGCAAGGTGAGTTTCGGGGGAAGTACGTCGACGGGAGCGATGTTGACCTACAACTGGTCGTTCACCTTGAAACCGGCCGGAAGTAGCGCGGTCCTTTCCGATCAAACTTCAATGAATCCAACCTTTACCGCAGATCAGGCCGGAACTTACACGGTCCGGTTAATTGTCAGCGACGGCAGCGGCAACAGCGCCGACGACAGCGTTACAATCATCGCGACGGAGATTGTTACCAATTCTGCCCCGGTCGCGGTTGCGGGGCCGGACCAGACTGTTGCCTTCGGAATGAGCGTGGAGATTGACGGTGGCGGCAGTTACGATGTCGATGGCGACCCTTGACAATGGCCGATTTGACACCTTTCAGTATTATGCTTGGAGAAATGACCGGGAAAAAACAAAAATATCGGTCCAGGGCAGCCAGATTAACGTTCTGAAGGAAAACGAGCAGGACTATATCTCGTTTACCGACGGTTTGTTGAGGGGAGGCTGATGGATGATCAGCCTGGTGACACGTAGTAGCTGCGTGCGGCGAGGCGTTTAAGGAAAGTCCCGGTCGCTGGTCAGATATCGGCTTCCTGCTCTACCCGGAATTGGCGTCTGGATGCTTCGGGCTGATTTCAAGAGCCGAGCGGGGCAGAAATTGTTCGGACAGAGGGGTTACCGGTCGGTTATTCCCTGCCGGCTGCGGATCTTATGAAAGTGATAGCCGTAAATCGCCAGGGTCACCGCCTGGGGCAGGAGCCGCGGCCGGTTGAACTGGGTCCAGCCCAGCAGGCCAAGGTAGCGGAGGCGAACCTTGCCGACGATGCCCAGATACAGCAGAGCCCGGAAATAGGCCATCTTGTGCTGTAGAACTTGGGGGGACAACGCTATTGACTAGCTTGACAAGCTTTGTTGTTTTCTTCTCCATAAAATAATGCAGAAGGAGAAAAGCATCCGCGTCAGGCGAGGTTGGATACACCGGGCAGTCCCCCAAAGTGTCAAAAGCAGACTTGCTTGCTTTTCTTTTTTTCGCCTGCCTGCGCATCCCCCGCTAATAATGCAGTAACGCCGGCCTTGCCCCGCTCCTTATGAAACCGCTGCCGGTAGGTGCAGCGGCGACAGACCGGTTCCAGGATCTGCTGCCGGGCAAACCCTTCCCTGATCATCGCGGCCCTTGAACCGGCAAGTATTTCCGGCAGGGTTTTTTGTAAGATATTGCCCAGGGGCATATCCGCCTCGGCGTCCAGACAGCATGGCGCCACCGTCCCGTCCACCAGGATGGCGATATGATCGCGCAGGCCCCGGCAATAGCCGTTGCCGCCCAGATCGGGCGCCGGGTGGTGGGGCCAGGCAAAGCGGTTTTCCCGACTTAAAAAGACTTGCCGGGCCAGGGCAAAACCTCGACCGGTGGCGAAATCCTCAGGGATCGGGGCGGGCAAGTTGAAATGTCTGGCCAACCGCTCGCGGATCAGACGGTTCAGGTCCCACTCCGCCGGGATAACCTCCGGATTCTGGTTCCACATCCGCAGATTGATGAAAAGGGGGGATGCCGGCACGGCCAACGCCATGAAGGCAAAGATGTCGGACAGATAGGCGTCAAGGACCGACTCTGACCCGGACTGTTCAAAACTGTGCAGGGAAATGTTGATTTGCCGCAGGGCCGGTTGCCGGAGCAGCATTGCCTGCTTTCGGGCAAGCAGCACCCCGTTGGTGGAAAGATTGACTCCCAGCCCATATTCACGACTCATGGCCAGGAAATGCTCGAGATCTGGATGGAGCAACGCTTCGCCAAGGACATGCAGAGAAATATAGTCGGTATAGCCGTTGATTCGATCCAGGATCTCGGCAAAGGATGCCGATTGCATGAATGCCGGGGAGCGGCGGCTCGGCAGGCAGAAACTGCAGGCGAGATTACAGCGGTTGGTGATCTCGATATATATTTTCTTGAACTTTTTCAATCAGCCCGACCTTTCCAGGAAATCACTGTGGCAGTCCGGAGTTATTCGTGGGCTGTCGAAAAACCTTAATGCATTTTAAATTCAATTATGTCGATAGAAATTATCGATAGCCGGGAAAATATTTTGATTTGCGGCGAAAGATTTCGGGGGGCCCTTCGACTGGGCGATGCGATTCTAGCAGCGTGTGGGGACCAGAGTTCGGTGGACACCTTACTTGTTTATATGTTGTCCGGGATCAGCGTAACTCAGGCCATTTCTGGAAGTGTGAATGATACGCAATATGACAATTTGACCATTGTGTTCCGCATAGCGCTTGATTAATCCTGATTTGACAATACCGCCGGTAGTATTTAGAATAGCAATATTAATCTCCGAGCGGGGAATAATCCTGGTTAATATGGCACCCATGATGAGGCGTATTGAGAATCTCAATATCCCCGAAAAGGGCAGGCGGGTGGGCGCCGAAATGGTGGTTCCAAAGTAAGGGGTTTGTTGAAGAACAACAGGACAACCCTTGGGGCATTGAAACAATGATCGCCGATCTTCTTCTTAAACACGATAAAGGCAAAACGGTGCGGAATCCGGTTTGTTCCTGACAATTAAACAATGTGCCAGGAAAAAAGATTTGCCCCGCTTGATTAGCATTCGCTCCTTCCATTTATGGCATTGGTTATTCCCAAGTCTTTGAAAAAGAGGCTGGACAAGGCCCATCACTATTGTTAAAAATACTTATTTCCTTTTCCCAAAAGGCTTGATCCTCCCGAGATCGGCATAGGTTTTTGTTTATGTTCCGTGATTATAAGCCAGCTCGTAATACGTTTGTCAGTCAAGATTATCCGGCAAGACGCAGGCTGCCCTTGCTGATCCTGTTCCTCGGCCTGGCCCTGGGCGCCGGGTTCTTGCTCTTCCATACCGAAGACCCGCCAACCGCGGCTCAGATCCCTCCCGAATCATTGAACCCGGCA
>JBHEOZ010000174.1:0-4414 GCA_046260555.1 Desulfurivibrionaceae bacterium | reverse complement strand
GCCCTCGGCCAAGTCTCCGCCACCTCCGCACATGACGAAACTATTTTTTAAGCTTGGCGATCATCTCCTCCACTTCCTCGTAGCCGTTTTTATAAAATTCATCTTCATGGGGATCCAGCTGACTCAACAGCCGAAGAAACTCCCCGGCGTGCTCCTTTTCCTCATTGGCGATGTCGATCAGCACCTCCCTGGCAAGTTCGTTATCCGTACTCTCCGCTGTTTGTTGATAAAGCTGGATCGCTTCGTATTCCGCCGCAATCATAAAGCGGATTGCCCTGACCAGCTCCTCATGGGTAAGTTTTCGATCGTTTTTCAGGACGGCAAAGGGGTTGCTGAATTCCGGCATTTTTTCTCCTTTTCCGATGACAAGGTTAATAAACTCCAATACAGATCGCAGTTTTTGCGACGCCATCAATAATAGTAGCCGAAGTTGATGTTAAACCGGCCGTTCCAGTCGTCGTTGAGATTGGCCCCGAAATCGCCGACCGCCGATGAAGCGTAATCGGCCCCATAGACATCGCCTTCGTTGCCGACAAAGTAGTTGCCGTCCGAATAAGCGTAATCCACATAGATATACCAGCCCCCGTTGGCGATGGCCATGCCGGTGACGTTCATGGCACTGTCGTTGAGCTCCCGGCCGTCCGGCAGGCTGCCGTCCTTGATAATCACACTGTAGTCGTTGTAAAAGGTGATCGAATCGATCCAGTTCAAGCGGGGCTTCCAGGTATAACTCAGGGCGATAGCCGGGATGATCCCCTCGCTGGCCGCGGGCCAGGCGAAATCGTAGGCGCCCATGGTGATCAGATCGTTGGAAAGAGCGGTGCCGGGATGGTAATCGGCGTCATATTTATACTGGGTCAGTTGCAGGATCAGAGCGAAGTTGCCCAAGGTGGTCTTGTCATGGATGGAGACGGCCCAGGCATCGCTGTCATTGGCAAAAACACCGTCGGCTTCAAGTTCTCCCCATTGCAGGGAGACCCCGAGATCGTTGGTCAACGAAGTAAAGGCCATGCCGTAAACAGCTCGCACATTCACCTGGTTCCGCTCCTCGTAATGGGAGTACTCGCCGCCGTTGTCGACGATGTCGTAGGAATACCGGGCGCTCTCAGCACTGTCGCCATTGAAGTCGGGCTCGGGCATCCCGTAGTAGGCCAGATCGAGGGCGAGACTACCCATGCCGGTGGAGTATTTGATCCCCATGTCCATGTCGTCGGAGAGCCCGACATAGTAATGCTGATCGAAAAACCAGCTGTTGGCCGGCCCGTAAGCGCCGACACCGAAAGGCACCCGGTTCAACCCCACCTGCACCTGGGATTTTTCCGACAATCGGTAGCCCACCCAGCCGGTATGGAGAAAATTGTAGCCGGTGTACCAGCGGTATTCGACCTTGCCGAGCCAGTTGTTTTGATCGAGGTCTAGATTGACCCGGAAGGTGTCAAGCTCCACATCACCCCCGTGGTCACCACGCTCAGGCCCATCACCGCCGCTTTTCCGATAATCGCCGTTTACATAGTTTACCCGCATGGCGCCGCCAACCTGGACCGGACCGAGTTTGAAAGCGGCATCCGCGCTTGCGGTCATACCCGCGCAGAGCAAAAGAGCGAGCGGCAATGACAATAACCTCCTGGAAATGTATGACATGACCTTTCTCCATTTCAATTAACCTGCAAAATAGTCATTTTTTATCATTTGTTTTCATATACAAAGGCAAAGACAAGATTGCCGGGAACCCCGCAATCGGCAAGATCACAAAGCTCCCGGGAACAACGGTTTTGACGTTTGAGGATATCCGTGGTTATTCGGGTATCCAGCCCTGGACCTTGGCCTGGTTCTCCTCGACCCACTGTTTGGCGTTTTCGTAAGGATCGGCGCCCTCTTCCTGATTCCGGACCATGAGCCGGGCCATTTCCTCGGGAGTCCAGTAAAAGTTGTCCAGAATGGCATAGGCCTCCGGCATCTCTTCTTTCAGACCCTGGCGGACGATGGTGCTTATATGTTCCGCCCCGCCATAAACGTTTTGGGGATCGTCGAGATACTTGAGGTCCCAACGGCCGAATTTCCAGTGGGGAGTCCAGCCGGTCACCACGATCCACTTGTCGTTGTTGATCGCATCCTGAAGCGCGCCGGTCATGGTGGCGCCGCTGCCGGCGATCAACTTGAAATCGTCGAGGTTGTATTCGGTCATCGCCTTTTCGGTCTTGCTCATCAGGCCGGCGCCGGGATCGATGCCGATAATTTTGCCGTCAAACTTGCCGACATTGTCGTTCAACTCGGGGATGGAATTGATGGTCACATAGCTCGGCACTACCAGGCCGATCCTGGTCCCTTCCAGATTCGGGCCGAGATTAACTACCTGGTCCTGAAGCTCTTCGAGATAATGGCCATGGGTGGTCGGCAGCCAGGCGGCGACCATGCCGTCGGCATCGCCGCTTGCAACCGACTGCCACATGGCGGCGCCGCTGACCGGAACGATCTTCACATCGTAGCCCTGGTTTTCCAGAACCACCCGCACCACATTGGTGCTGGCCACTTCACTGGACCATTCGACATAGGCCAGTTTAATGTCCCCTTTGTCCCGGCGGGCCTCCGTTCCCTCCCCGCCTTCCCGGTCCCGGGAGCAACCGATTGTCGCAATCATCACGCATAAAGCCAGCAAAAGCGGATTGGTTCGATTCATAAGTTTTTTCATCGGAACACCTCTTTGATTTTGAACATTAATCTTATTTATATTTCTGCCCGATTTTCTGGGTGATCCGGTCCAGCAGCATGGCCAGGATGACGATGGCTATGCCCGCTTCAAACCCCATGCCGGGCTGGAGCCTCTGGATGGCCTTCCAGACCTCGCCGCCCAGACCGCCGGCCCCGATCATCGCGGCGATTACCACCATGGACAGGGCTAACATGATGGTCTGATTGATCCCCGCCATGATCGTGGGGATGGCCAGGGGCAGCTGGATCTTGACCAGCTTCTGTTTCCTGTTGCAGCCGAAGGCGTCCGCCGCCTCGATCAACTCTTCCGGCACCTGGATAATCCCCAGAATCGTCAGGCGGATCGCCGGCGGCATCGCAAAAATCACCGTGGCGAAAATAGCCGAGACCGGGCCCAGTCCGAAAAAGGGAATGGCCGGGATCAGATAGACGAAGGCCGGCATGGTCTGCATGAAATCGAGAATCGGCATGATGACTTTCTTGAAGCGCGGAAAGAGCGCGGCCAGAATACCGAGAGGCAGCCCCAGGGCCACCGCCGCGAAGGTGGCCAGAATGACCAGGGTGACCGTTTCGATGGTGGGCAGCCAGAGCCGCAGATTCCAGAGCAGGGTCAGACCGACCAGGGCCATGATTCCGATCTTCCTGCCGGCCAGCCACCAGCCCAGACCGGTAAGGACAAGAATCAGGAGCAGGGGCGGAAAGAACATCAGGCCGTCGACGATGAAATCAATGGCATTGCCGGTGATTTTGCTGAGCGCCTTGGTGATAAAGGCGAAGTTGGTGGTCAGCATATCAAGAAAGGCCTCGATCAGTTTATCGAGAGGAAATTTGGGAATGGTGATATTCATGATTTTCTCCTATTCTGCCAGGGCCGATAGGACGGAACCCTTGACGATCACACCCAGAAGTTTTTCGTTTTCATCAACAACCGGAAGGGCAACCGGACGTTCCGCAAGGACGGAAATAACGGCGCTCAACAGCTCATCCCCCTTGACATGGGGGATGTCCTTATCAATGATCTCGGCGATGGTATTTTTGTTATCGTCTATAGCCTTCTTGGCCGCGTCGGCAGTGACAATGCCGATCAGGGTATAATCGCGCTGCACCACGTAAAGACTCGAAAGCCCCTCATCCCGCATCCTGCGCAGTACTGTCCGGGGACCATCCTTGGGGTAGGCCACGGCCCTGGCCTTGTTCATGACCGACTCGGCGGTCAGCACCTGGGTCCGGTCGACATTTTCGACAAACCGTTCCACGTATTCGGTAGCGGGATTGGTCAGAATCTCCTCGGCGGTGCCGATCTGGATGACCCTGCCGTCCTTCATCAGCACGATCCGGTCCCCGATTTTCAGAGCTTCGTCCAGATCGTGGCTGACAAAAAGGATGGTCTTTTTCACCCGTTCCTGCAAAGTGATGAGCTCATGCTGCATGTCGCGGCGAATCATGGGATCCAGGGCGCTGAAGGCCTCGTCCATAAGCAGGATATCCGGATCGACGGCCAGGGCCCGGGCCAGTCCGACCCGCTGCTGCATGCCGCCGCTGAGCTGGGTGGTGTCGGCATCTTCCCACCCTTCCAGACCGACGAGCTTCAGGGCGTCCCTGGCCTTCTGCTGCCGTTCAGCCGGGGCGACGTTTTGCATCTCAAGCCCGAATTCGGTATTGGCCAGCACGGTCCGGTGGGGAAACAGCCCGAAGTTCTGGAAAA
>JBHEOZ010000173.1:0-4429 GCA_046260555.1 Desulfurivibrionaceae bacterium | reverse complement strand
AGCACCACATCCGGAGGGCAATGCACCGGTCTTCGCAGATCAAAAGCCAGGCCGCTTTTAGCGGCCAGGCCGGGATCGGTCAATAATCCGGCGTGCAGCGCCAGATAATCCCGGGGAGTGCCGATGTCGTTCCAGAAGTGGCCGCTGACTTCGATGGCGTTGACTTCGACGCCGGCAGCAGCCAGCCGTATATATAAATCGATGATATCGAAAAAGCCGGAGGCCGGAATATCTTCAAGCACCTCGGGATCAATGACCTGAACGCCGGTAAAGGCCAGCAGCCGATCGTCGCCGCCGGGCTCCAGATCTCCTACACCGACCCGTAAAGCGGTGACCCGGCCATCAGCTGAAATACGCAGATTATTGAACCTGGGCCGATCATGGACCACCAGTGAAACCGGAGCTCCCGAGGCAAGATGGTAGCGGTAGATGTCGGCCAGGTCAAGGGAATGGAAGACATCGCCGTTGACTGCCAGGAAGGGCGCCTTCCCCAAAAAAGGACGGGCCTTGCGCAGCCCGCCGCCGGTTCCGAGAAGTTCCTCCTCGATCTGGAGGTGTACGTTTCTCTCACCGCCGAGGGCCGCCACGAATTGTTCGCTGAGATGATTGGCATTGACCACAAACTCTCGGAAACCATTACTTCGCAACTGGTCAAGGAGGTGAGAGACCAGGGATCTGCCGAGAACGGGGAACAGGGGTTTCGGGCGGGATAGCGAGTACGGCCTGAGCCTGGTGCCCAGACCGGCGGCCAGAATCATGGCTTTCATATCATGCCTCTGGAGGGTTAACCGGTGCCGAGATCAAGTTGGCCGGCGCCGATCTCTTCAACCCCGACCACCACGATGCCGGCCCGGTTGGCCTGATCGATCATCGCCTGGCCGTCAAAAAGCAGGGCCTGGCCGGCTTCCACCGCCAAAACTTTGGCCCCGACCGAAATCATGCTATCAACCGTCTTCACTCCGATCGCGGGTAGATCGAATCGGAAATCCTGGTTCGGTTTCTTGACCTTGACGACCACACTTTTTTCCCTTCCTAACCGGCCTCCACGAATGATCGCGGCATCCGTACCTTCAATGGCTTCCACCGCGAGAACGGTGCCATCCCTGACCACGACGCACTGGCCGATGTCGAGCCGTCCGACCTCCCTGGCCATCCGCCAGCCGAAATTGATGTCTTCAAGCTGGCGGGGCGAATATTTTTTTTTGGTCAGCAACCCCTTGGGGAATAGGAGCTCCTGCAGATAACAGGTAGATTCGAGAATCTTTATGCCCTCGCCTTCCAGGGCGCCGGCCACGGCCCGCAGGATTGAATCATCCTGCCTGACCTTAAGCCGGTTCCACAAGGCCAACCCTTTTATATCCGGGAGAATATCCTTGAAAATACGGGTCTTGGTGATGGTCCCCAGCAAGACGGCCTCGCTGACCCCTCTCTGCCTGAAAAATTTGACGACCTTGCCGAGCTGGCCGAGCTTGACCCAGCAAATATCGTCGGCAACTTCCCCGATTTGAGGGTCGGATTCGCCCTTATGGGCGGCGACCATAACCTGGCGCCCCTCTGCCCTGGCGGCCTTCGCGAAAAGGATGGGAAACTGACCGCCGCCGGCAACAATTCCGATCTTACTCATCCTCGCCGACTCTCCTGACAATGCCGCGCTGGGAAGTCCTGATAAACTCGACAAGGTGAACGACCAGGGCGCAGTCGGAATATGCCTCCATGGTACGATCAAGTGCCTCCTTCAACAACAGATCCTGATTGAGAAAAATTATCTTGAAGGCGCCGCGCAGCTTTTTGATATCTTCGGCGGAGACCCCGTTTCTCTTGAGACCGATGTGATTGATCCCGGAGACCCGCATCTGATTTCTGGTTCCAGCGACGATCATATAGGGCGGCACGTCCTTGGCAACCCCCGATACGCCGCCGACATAGGAATAAGTACCGATTCTGGAAAACTGGTGGACCCCGACGTGGCCGCCGAGGCTTGCCATATCCTCGATAACGACATGGCCGCCAAGGGTGCCGCCGTTGGCGATGATAATATGATTGCCCAGTATGCAGTCATGGGCTACGTGACTGTATCCCATCAGCATGTTGTCATCGCCGATCACGGTCTCGCCACGGCCCTGCACGGTGCCGCGGTGGATGGAGACATACTCTCTAATCAGGTTATTATTGCCGATCAGGACCGTGGTCGGTTCGTTTTTATAACTGAGATCCTGGGGAGGACCGCCGATAATGGTAAAAGGACCGATCTTGTTGGCTTCGCAAAAAGTCGCCAGCTCCTGCGTTGCTGTAAATTGTCTCGTCATTGCAATGTATCGGAGTAGGCATTATTCCTCGAAATTCACGTACCATGGACAAGTTAACCGAAAGAAGCCATCAAGTTGGCTTCGGCGGCAAGTTGCTCATCAACAAAGGCCCGGGCACTGAATTTATATATCTTGCCCTTGCGCCGCACAACGTCGGCCTTGATTATCAATTGATCGCCGGGAATCACCTTGCGTCTGAAACGAACATTATCCAGGCCGGCAAAATAGACCAGATCGCCCTCGAACCTGTCCCTATCAGTCAGAAAAGCCAATATCCCCCCCACCTGGGCCATGCTCTCAAGAATCAAAACGCCGGGCATGATCGGGTCGGTGGGGAAATGGCCCTGAAAGAATGGTTCGTTGATGCTGACGTTTTTCAACCCCACGGCCCGCTCTCCCAATTTCAGTTCGACAATTCTATCGACCAGGACAAAGGGGTAACGATGGGGCAGAAGTTTAAGAATCTCTTTAATATCAATTTGATCATTGTAGTTCATAGCTGTCTCGACTCTCCTCCGTGCAAGATGGCGCCAATTGGTATCGGCAAATCATTTATCGGCCTGTTTTTCAGATAATTCCTGAAGTTTTTTTCGCAACTCCCGCACTTCCTTGGCCAGGTCGGGAAGTTTCTGGAACAAGGCCGCGGCCCGAAGCCATTTCCGATGGGAAAAGGCCGGAAAACCGGCGACCACGGCGCCATCCTCCTGATTACTCATAACCCCGGCCTTTCCGGCCATCGTCACCCTGTTGCCGATCTTGAGATGTCCATTGACCGCCACCTTGCCGCCCATAATTACGCCGTTGCCGAGGGTGGTGCTGCCGGCGATACCGGATTGGGAGACGATAATCGAGTCCTCACCTATTTCGACGTTATGGGCGATCTGGACAAGATTATCAATTTTGGTGCCGCGCTTGATCCAGGTCCGCCCGAAAGTACCGCGATCGACACAAACATTGGCGCCGATCTCCACATCGTCATCGATCCGGACATAACCGACATGGGGTTTCTTGAGATGCCGCCCGGCACGATCATGGGCATAACCGAAACCATCACTGCCGACCACGGCGCCGCTGTGGATTATGACCCGGTCTCCGATGACACTGCCGTCCAGAATGGTGACATTGGGATGGAGCAGTACATCCGAACCGATCTTGACGTCATCGCCGATAACCACGCCGGCCCTGATCTCAACCCGGTGTCCCAACTCGACTCGGTCGCCGATCACTACCAGGGGAGCGACTGCGACTGCTCCGGCTATCGAACAGCCCTCGCCGACAATGGCTTTGGGATCTATCCCCGCGTCGTCGAAATCCTGATGAAGAAGATGATGATGAATCACCGCCGCGGCCCAGGCCGGATCGGCAACCTTGATAACCGGCAAGGAAAGTTGACCCGCGTCCAGGGGCACGATCAGCGCCGAAGCAGAGCATTCAGCCGCCGCCTTCATCTTGCGAATGTCATCGATGTAGGCAAGCTGGCCGGCTCCGGCGTCGGCAAGATCGGCCAGACCATCAACCGCCACGTCCTCACCCCGCCATTCACCGTCAACCAGTGCGGCCAGTTCGGAAATATTTACCTTTCGTTTATTCATCACTTATTTAGGATCGCGATTTCCGGTGGAGAATATTTTCAAAAAAAAAAGCTGATCTCCCTGCCGGAAGGGAAACCAACCCGTTCGATCAAAACCGGAAGGGATATTGCAGCCATCGGTCTGCGCCCCCCTGCCCATTGCGCTATCTGTTATTATTAATCCTGTCTCTTAAGATGCCGGAAGGTTTGAATGTTACAACCCGGCGAGCCGTTAAAACCAGTTCCTTACCGGTCTGGGGATTTCGTCCGCGGCGGGATTTTTTTCTTTTGATATTGAATTTGCCGAATCCGCTGATCAAGAGGTCCTCACCTTCCACCAGACAATCCTTGGCGATCTTCAGGAAAGTCTCGACCACTTCGGTGGCCCGCGCCTTGGTCAGATCATGTTTTTGATAAACTTTTTGGACAAGATCAGCTTTGGTAATGGTCATACTCCACCTTTGTCTTGAACCTGAATCCGTGACGGCTTCGTGGGAAATCTCACTTATCAGTTTGTAATTACATTAGATAATCGTTTTTCCCTGGATTGCCA
>JBHEOZ010000172.1:0-4467 GCA_046260555.1 Desulfurivibrionaceae bacterium | reverse complement strand
CTCCTCGCCGTCCTTGCGCAGGGCCAGGCGGGTCATCATCATTTCGTTTTCGCTCTGCTCCTGGTCGAGCGTTATCCAGGTCTCCGGTTTCTTGTAGACCCGCAGGATATATTTATGCCGGTCGGTCGCCTCGACCTTGCTCATGTCGGTTTCAAACTCGTGGTCATACCTTAGGACGAAGCCGCGGGCATCCATTATCGAGTTAAGTCTGCCCAGGGCCTCTTCGCTGTGGACGATACCGGAAAGAACCGGATCCCGGGAGTTGTACTTGTAGTCCGCGAACTCAAGCCCCCTCAGCAGCAGGCCGAGGCCGCTGCCGTCATAACCTTCCTGCATGGCCTCCATGGCCGTCAAGATGGAGAAGGGGGAAAAGGGCTCATTTGCGGTTTTCATGGCTAACCGGCACATTTTTCACTCCTTAGATTGATGATATCCAGCGAAGTTCGATCAGGAAAATCTCTGGTAAAATATTGATAACCTACGGGCTGAAGGGTCCCCAGCCGGTGGTGGTCAACGGGTTGTTTTGAATTTCGCGGCAGAAGCCGTTCCCGTTCCGGACTCTGGAATCGAGACCCAGGCGCGGCTCTTCTTTCTTTGATACGAAGGGTAAAAAGCCCCGCCCTTTCTACCGCAAGAAGGCGGGGCTCGTTAAAAGCCAACAGTTGCGACCAGGTTGATGAGTTGTTCTTGCTCCTGTCGGCATGCCATACGCATGGCCTCAGCCGCAAAAAAAGATTTGTCACATCATTGTAAGGAGCGAAGCGACGAAGCAATCCAGTGTTTTCATAATTACATGTTGGTGGATTGCTTCCCGCGCTCGCAATTAATTTTTTACTTTTTTGTGACGCCATCGGGTTTGATGAGTCCGCAAAAAAAGTCGAAATGGGATGGCTAAGCAAAAATCGTCAGATCCAAGGCGCGCAAATTTCGAGGAATGAAGCGTACTTCAGTACGCTGCAATGACGAGACAATTTGCAGCAACGCGGGAGCTGGTGACTTTTTGCGACGCCATCCGGTTTAATATACGTTCAGGTAGTTATCGAGCTCCCAGTCGGTTACGGAAATCCGGAAGGAATCCCACTCCTTTTCCTTACTGATCACGTACTTCTCGAAGATATGGTCGCCGAGGGTCTCCTTGGCGAGCTTGCTTTTCTTCAGTTCGGCCAGGGCCTCCAGCAGGGAGCCCGGCATGCTCTGGATTTTGGCGCGGCGCATCTGGTTGGCGCTCATGTCGTAGATATTGACGTTGGTCGCGGGTGGCGGCGGCATTTTGTTTTTGACCCCGTCCAGCCCGGAGTTCAGCATCATGGCGAAGGCCAGGTAGGGGTTGCAGGCCGGATCCGGACAGCGGACCTCGACCCGGGTGCCCAGGCCGCGGGAAGCGGGAATTCTCATCAGGACGCTGCGGTTCGAGGCGGACCAGGCCACATAGACCGGGGCCTCGTAGCCGGGGACCAGACGCTTGTAGGAGTTGATCAGCGGATTGGTCACCGCCGAAAAGACCCGGGCGTTTTTGTTGATCCCGGCGATGTACTGATAGGCGGTCTTGCTGAGCTGCAGCTTGTCCTTCGGGTCGAAAAAGACGTTGTTGCCCTTCAGGTCGAAGAGGGACTGGTTGGTGTGCATCCCGGAGCCGTTGATCCCGAAGACCGGTTTCGGCATGAAGGTGGCATGCAGGCCGTATTTTTTGGCGATGGTCTTGACCACCCATTTAAAGGTTACGGTATTGTCGGCGCAGGTCAGGGCGTCGGCGTATTTGAAGTTGACCTCGTGCTGGCCCTCGGCGACTTCGTGATGGGAGGCCTCGATCTCGAAACCCATCTGCTCCAGGGTCTGGATGATCTCGCGGCGGCAGTCGATGCCGGTATCTTCCGGGTCGACGCTGAAGTAGCCGGCCACGTCGTTGGTCACGGTGCTGGAGGTGCCGTCCGGGTTGCGGTTGAACAGAAAGAACTCTGCCTCGGTGCCGACGTTCATGGTGTAGCCCATTTTCCTGGCATCGGCCAGAACCCTTTTCAGGTTCACCCGCGGACAGCCTTTAAAGGGGGTGCCGTCGGACTTGTGAATATCGCAGATGATCCGGGCGGCGGCCTTGCCCTCCATGCTTCTCCAGGGCAGGATTACAAAAGTGTTATAATCGGGGACGAGGTACATGTCGGATTCCTCGATGCGGGCGAAGCCGTCGATGGAAGAGCCGTCGAACATCATCTTGCCGTCCAGGGCCTTCTCGATCTGGCTGAGCGGAATGGCGATGTTCTTCATGTGGCCCAGAACGTCGACGAACTGAAGCCGGAAGAACTTGACGTTCTCGTCCTTGATCAATTTGAGGATTTCATTTTTATTCATCTTGGCAACTCCTTTTTTTTTAGGGATGAAGGGTGAACTTTGCCGGTTGCGGTCTACCCTGATTTTCAATGCAAAATGCGTACCCATTTGTGTCTTTTAAGCGTTTTCGTGCAGAAAAGGTTATTTTTATAACAGTTATCAGTCGAATATAGTATAATTCAGACATAATCAAACAGTTTTCTCGCAACCTCGGTTGCCTTGATCGTTTTCCGGTGATATATTGGCAATCGTTTGCCAGTATATCAGCTCGGTTTTGAGATTTCAACGATAAGTTGCTGCCTTTTGGGCAGGGAAGAGCGGCCGGGTCGCCCCTCCTGTTCCGAAGAGCGGCGCTTTTGCCGAAGTTGCCGACGGAGTGGTGGCCTGCCACTGATCCACGGGGGGCTGGATCCCGCTTAAGGTGGTTCTTGCCGGTTTCGGGGTGGGACGGGTCATGGTTTTGTTGAGGCGATGGGTAACGGCAATTTTGCCGAAATATTTTTCTGGATATGAACGAAAAAACCGAAAAAAAAGAATTGGCGATCCTGCGGTTCCTCGAAAAAACCGCCGGACCGGTAACCAGCGCCCGCTTGACCGAGAGTCTGCGGGCCATGGGCTACGAGGTCAGCGAGCGGACGGTCCGCTACTATTTTCAGGATCTCGACCGGCGGGGGCTCACCGAAAACCGCGGCAAAAGGGGCAGGGAGATCACCGGCCTGGGGCGGGAGGAGCTGGGGGCGGCCCGGGTGTTCGACAAGGTCGGATTTCTGTCTGCCCGGATCGATCAGCTTACCTATGGGATGAATTTTGACCTGGCCCGGGAAAGCGGTACGGTTATTGCCAATATCAGCATTGTCGAAGCCGATCTCCTCTATCGGCTGGTCGGCCAGATTCAGCGGGTTTACCAGGAGGGCTACGGGATGGGGGAGATGATGGCTCTGTTCGGGCCCGGCGAGCGGGCCGGCGGCGTGGTCATTCCGGAGGGGATGATCGGCATGGCTACGGTCTGCTCGATTACCCTGAACGGTGTACTGCTCGGCCAGGGGATCCCGGCCCACTCCAGTTTCGGTGGGCTGATGGAAATTCGGGATCATAAGCCCTCCCGGTTCGTGGAGATTATCAAGTACGATGGAACCAGTCTCGATCCCCTGGAGATTTTCATCAAGGGCGGGATGACCAGCGTGCTGGGGGCGATCGAGACCGGCAACGGCCGGATCGGCGTCGGTTTTCGGGAGTTGCCGGCCGACAGCCGCGATCAGGTGATCAAGCTCGACAAGCGGTTGAGGAAAGCGGGGCTCGGCGGTTTGCTTACCGTCGGCTGGCCGGGCCAGCCGCTCCTGGAGGTGCCGGTCAGTGAGGGGCGGATCGGGGCGATCATCATCGGCGGGCTCAACCCGGCTGCCACCCTTGAGGAGACCGGGGTGAATGCCGGCTCCAGGGCGCTGGCCGGTATGATTGAATATGAAAGGTTCTTCCGGTACACCGAGATGGATTACCGGATGCGCGAGCTTTGCCGGCTATAGAGAGGATTTATGGTAAACAGTAAACAAGACAAAGAGCTGGCCGCCCTGACCTGTCTCTACGAGATCACCAGGGTGCTGGCCTCTTCGACAGATCTGCGCGACTGCCTGAAGAAGGCCATGGCTATTCTGTCCTCCAGCTTCGATTTTAAAAACGCCACGGTGACTATCGTCAATCCCAGGACCGGCCAGTCCGAGATCGAAGTGGCCCACGGAATGAGTGCCGAGGCCAGAAAGCGCGGGGTCTACAGGATGGGCGAGGGCATCACCGGCCGGGTGATCGCGGCCGGGGAGCCGATCATCGTGCCCCGGATCAGCGAGGAGCCCCTGTTCGTCAACCTGACCAAGGTCCGGGGCGATATCGTCAGCAGAAATCTTTCTTTCCTCTGCGTACCTATCAAGCAAGGCAAGAACACGATCGGTTCCCTGAGCGTCGATCTGGAGTATCGGGAAGGGGAAAATTTCGCGGAGGAGCTCCGCTTTCTTACCGTGATCGGCGGCCTGCTCGCCCAGGCAGTCAACCGGATTCAGGCGGTCAACCGTGAAAAGGAGGAGCTGCTCTACGAAAACACCCGGCTCAAGAAGCAGCTTTCCGAAAAGTACCGGATCGATTCGGTGATCT
>JBHEOZ010000171.1:0-4535 GCA_046260555.1 Desulfurivibrionaceae bacterium | reverse complement strand
GAGGAAGAAGGTTTAAAAACCCTCTTCCTCGGTCAAGCTAACTTGCGGTGCTGATGGTGATGGATCAGACGCAACCGGTAGGTTTCGGCAGTCCGGCCATCTTGCAGGCTCCTTTACCAGGTCCTGAGGGGAACAGCTCGTAGATTCTCTTCAGGGGGAAGCCGGTGGTCTTGGAAAGAATCCGGACCATCGGGGCGATCCCGTTCTTTTTGTAGTACTCCTGCAGAGTGTCGATGACTTTCTTGTGCTCATCGGTAAGCTCGCCGATACCCTCGACGCCCTTTACGTACTCTACCCAGTTCTCATCCCACTCTTCCATTCCCTTGGTCAGGAAGCCGTCCTCGTCAACACTAAAGGTACTTCCGTTGTGCTCGATAGTAGGCATGGTTACCCTCCTTGTTTATTTTATGAATATTGTAACAAACTCTTTAGTCAATCCATTTTGAAAGACTACTTAATTACTATATGGGTTTTGCTTTGTCAAGAAGTCAAACATCATTATCTTCGGAAAAGGTTAAACTCTTATATTGCACCGGTAATCGCCCGGATTGATTAGGTATTTTCATAAAAAAACCAAGGATTGCCTCCCTCAGCCCTTTATCAGTTGGACCAGCTCGGCGAAATCACCGGGCGAAAACCCCCTGGCGCCGGCCAGACCGGGATACATCGGCGATCTCGGATCGTAATTCTGCAGCTTCAGGGCTGAATCCTTCCCCAGATAAGCGGCCCAGGCACTGATATCTTCCCGGCTGTGATAGCGGGGCAGGACGGTCATCCGAAACTCATGGGCAATTCCGCTGTTCTTGATCAGTTCGATGCTCCCTGCTATCTTCTCAAGATCGACCCCGGTACCGGCGCACTGCTCATACTTGTCCCGGGCCAGGACGGTCTTGACGTCCATGGCGACCATGTCCAGCAAACCGTCGTCCAGCAACCGGGCTAATACCTCGGGGCGGCTGCCGTTGGTGTCGATTTTGCACTGAAAGCCTTGATCCCGGATAATTCCCAGAAGTTCCGGCAGATCCGGATCGAGAGTCGGCTCACCGCCGGTAACCGCGACCCCGCCAAGCCACTTCCGTAAAGGACCCAGCCGGGAGACGACCTCCTCGACGGGATATGAAACCAGTTCGCCAGGCTCCCGGACCAGGGGATGGTTGTGGCAGAACGGGCAGCGGAAATTACAGCCGCCCAGAAAAAGCACCGCGCAGGTCCGTCCCGGCCAGTCGATAAAGGAGCTTTCGATAAAACCCTTGATGTTGTCCAGCTTTTTCATCTTCTGTTGTATTAACCATCCGGCCCGATCCGGGCAAAAAAAACCCGCACAATCATCCGTGCGGGATCGCGAAACAAGGTCTCGGGTGGGAGGAGCGAGAGAGAGTTAGGCCAGGAGGAGAGCCGGGAAATTTGCAAGCTCTCACCCCTCCCACCTGAAAACCTCGAACTAGTTAATGGCGCAGGTGCCGGTTTCACAGATAATCGCCGCTCCGGGGCCGTCATTATATTTAAGGCCGCATTGATTGGCCCTGCTGATCAGCAGGCTTTCGATGTCGGTGAAATCCTCGACCGTCGAGGAATCGTCCAGGACCAGAATCGGCAGGGTCTTGCGGGCGGCCTCGACCAGGCCGTGCCAGGCCAGGTGGGCCAAGGCTCCGGCATCGCCGGTATCAAGAACCTCGATGTCGACATTCATGCCCTTCAGGTCGAACTTGCTCTTCAGCTGATCGCATAGCCGGCAATCCGGTTTGGTGAATAATGTCATTTTTTTTCGCTCCTCTATACTTTATAAATTTATTTCGCGCCGCCGCTACTTCCGGACAAAACGCTCTTCATTCCGGTAGCGGTCGTGGAGCTCGCCGAGCTTGCCCTTGTTCCAGCTGGAGATCTTGGTGAAGTAGCCGGTGATCCGGGTAATCCCGTCGATCTTCTCCGAGCCGCAGTACCGGCAGGTGTCGGTGATGCCCCGGCCGGTCTTGCCGCAATCGAGGCAGCAGGTGAACTCCGGCGAGAAGGCGATCTGGTCGTTATTGGTGTGGCGGAAGGTCTTGATAACGAAATCGGCCAGCGCTTCCTTGTCCGGGCTGGACTCGCCCAGCCAGACGTGGGTGATGGAGCCCGCCTCGATCAGGGGATGGAGCAGCCCTTCCTTTTCGACCCTGGCGATGGGACTCATCTCGGCGCCGACGTTAAAGAGGGTCGAGTTGGTATAGTAAATCTCGCCGGACTCCATATTCCCCTGGATGACCTTGGCGGTTTCCTCGGGATGATGGGCCATATCGAGCTTGGCGAAGCGGTAGGCGGTGCTCTCGGCCGGGGTCTGCTCCAGGACGAACTTCATGCCCGTTTGTTCGGCCATCTTGTTGCAGACGATATTCATATGGGCGATGACCTTGAGGCCGAACTTAAGCGACGCCTCCGAATCGTGGAGCTCCTCGCCGGTATGGACCTTGACCAGTTCGTTCAGGCCGACCATGCCAATCAGGTAGCTGCACCGCTCCAACCGCAGGTAGCTGTTGCCGTCCAGGTCCAGGGCCAGCATGGCCAGGGGGCCGCCCTTGCCGAGTCCCATCAGCTTCTCGATGAACTTCTTCTTCTGCTCGTGGCCCTTGGCGGCCAGCTTGATTTGTTCGGTCAGCAGGGTGAACAGTCTGGTGTCGTCGCCCTCGGCCTTGTAACCCAGGCGCGGCAGGTTGATGGTCACGTTCTGCAGGGCCGAATAGCGCATCCGCCACGGCTCCTTGGCGTCTTCCAGGTCGGAGGCCTCCAGCTTGAAGCTCAAGCGGCAGCACTCGGAGATCTTGGCGGTATCGCCCCGGTCGAAAACGAAATAGGTATTGCCCTTGACCGAGGCCACCTCGCAGATATGGTGCAGGAAGTCCATATGGCCTTCGGTCTTGAAAAACTTCTCGGTGATATGGACCAGCGGTTTCGGGAAGAAGAAGGGCCGCCCGGCCCCGTCGCCTTCCTTATATACCTCGAAGAGCGCCCAGGCGAAGCGCTGGGCCTCCTTCTCGTACTCGCCGTAGGTCTTGCCGGTATACTCGCCGCCGGGACCGATGGCCGGCACGTCGACAAAATGCTTGGGCACCTCCCAGTAGACGTTGATATCGGAAAAGATCGCCTGGCCGCCCCGGGCCACGGCCTGCTGGGAGAATTCGTAGATCAGCATCTGGGCGAGCTGCTTGACCTCCCGGTCGCTCATCTCCTCAAGGTAGGGGGCGTAGAACAGGTTGACCGCATCCCAGCCGATCGCCCCGGCGAAATGGCTCTGCAGGGCGGCGGCGAATTTGACCATATGGGCCAAAAGGACATCGGCATGTTTGGCGGGCTTGGCCAGGGCCAGGGAATTCGGCAGGTTGAGGCCGAATTTCTTGACGTATTCCAGGGACTGCCCCGAGCAGTAGGGCCGGTCGATAAAACCGAGATCGTGGAGGTGCAGGTCCCCGTTTAAATGGGCGTCGGCGACATCGGTGGTAAAGACATGGAGCAGGGCATATTCCTTCTTGATCCCCTCGGCCAGGGTGAGGTTGGTCGCCTCTGGACCGTGGGGCACATTGGCGTTTTCCTTGTTGTGCTGGACCAGGAGATGATCGACATCGTAGAGCGGCACCCCGAGCCGGGTATGCATGCGGCGCGCCTCTTCCAGACCGAGTTCCAGAAGCCTGGCGTTGACCAGTTCCCGGATCAGGGGGCCGGTCACGGTCTTCAGGTTCGAAGTCTTGACGGTCTTCTCGACATCGATGCTGATCCGCTCGGCGGTATCGCGATCTATGAAGGTCTCCCGCAGCAGGGCATCGACAATCCGCTGGCGTTTCCAGCCGACAATGTCTTCTTCCGAGGTTCTGACGAAGAGTGCCAGGTCGGTGCTGTCGTCCCTGGTGACCTGCTTGAAGGACTTTTTCTTTTTGGCTTCCTGCAGAGGCATAACCACACCCATTTTCAGTTCTCCCTGTCATTTTTCATTTGTTTCGGGCAATCCGAAAATACCCGGCTAAATACGATATGTAGTGTTGCTAAGATCATTATTGCACTATATATGGTGTATCAGTCAAGATAAAAAAGTTTGATTCGGGCAGAAAAAATGGTGAGGGGCAAGGACGGTGAGGGGCAAGGACAGTGAGGGGTTAGGGGTTAGGGCAAGCTGCAAGCGGCAAGCCACAAGCTACAAGCTTCAAAACAAATCCACTTCCAGACCTGCCTTGCCAGGAACCTGGATCTAAATCGGCCTCCCATGGGCTCTTCCCTCACTCCTCACTCCTCACTCCTCACTCCTCACTCCTCACCGTCCTTGCCGTCCTTGCCGTCCTTACCGTCCTTGCCGTCCTTGCCGATTCCTTCCGCGCGACTCGCTCTTCCGGGTTGACAAATTTGACCGCGCCCGTGGAAATAAGAGATAATTACCCAGGAATACCAAAACCCGATCGGGAGGCCGCAAATGAAAAATCAACTGCTTACCATACTTGACAAACCCGCAAAAAGCCTCGGAATGGACGCCATCATCCTTGGTTGTCTGTTAGTGGCGGGCGGGTGCTCGGGAC
>JBHEOZ010000170.1:1687-4564 GCA_046260555.1 Desulfurivibrionaceae bacterium | reverse complement strand
CCCCGCCCCTGGACGGTTATGTCGAGATCGACGGCACCCCTCTGCAAAAGAGCTCCAGGCCGGACTTGCGCCCCTTCAACGGCGCGGAACTTCAAAGGATCCTCCGGATCGGCCTCTGCATCGAGTGTCATTTCGATTACGACGACAAGGCCTACCGCGACTACAGCCCCGAAACAACCTGCCCGGTCTATCGGGAATAGCCATGCCGGCGCACCGAGTAACAAAACCCGAACCGGCTATTGTTTTTTTTTGAGATAGAACAAGATAGCCAGCGGTTCAACGGAACCGCTAGCCGGCACCTTGGATCAACAAATCCCGGCAGAAAATCCCTGAAGGTCTCCGGCCGCGCTCAAGCGCTCCCGCCACCCCCCATAACCGCCTCTAACGTTTCAATCAGGACCGAGAGCCGGTAAGGCTTCGCAACCCGGCCCTGAAAACCGTAACTTTCGTGGTCAACCATGACCGGATCGTTGGCATAACCGCTGGAAACGATAGCCTTGACCTCGGGATCGATCTCCAGAAGCCGGCCGATCGCCTCCCTGCCGCCCATCCCGCCGGGGATGGTCAGGTCCATGATCACACAGTCAAAACGATCTTCCCCACCCATGACTTCCTGATAGAGCCGTAGAGTTTCCTCCCCGTCGCCGGCGTCAACCACTTCAAAGCCGACGCTGCGCAGTAATTCTCCAAGCAATTCCCTGATATCCTTTTCATCGTCCATAATCAGAATTTTGCTGCCGGCCAACCCACCCGGCACCACCTCGGAGAGCTTGCCGAGAGGCTTGGGCGCCTCGCCGCCAACCGCGCTTGCCGTAGTGGCCGGCAGATAAATTCTGAATTCGGTCTCCTTGCCCTCTTCGGAATCGACAAATACATAACCCCCATGATTGGAAATTATCGAATAGACTGTAGCCAGCCCCAGGCCGCTGCCCTTCGGCTTGGTGGTAAAATAGGGATCGAAGATCTTGGCAAGATACTCCGCGGGGATGCCCGGACCCTGGTCCCGGATGATCAGCTTTACATAACGGCCCGCCCTGACCAGGGCGGAATCGCCGGGCCGGACCAGGCAATTGGCCAGAGATACAAAGACAACTCCGCCGGCAGGCATGGCCTGATCGGCATTGATCATCAGATTGCTGATTACCTGGTGGATCTGAACCGCATCGGCCTTCACCGGCCAGAGTTGTTCTTCGATTGACATATCCGGACTGACATTGGAGCCGCGCAGGGAAAATTCAACCGATTTTCTTATCAGGTCGCCAATGGCGACGATCTCCTTGGTTGGAGAACCGCCCTTGGCGAAGGTTAAGAGCTGATTGGTCAGCTCTTTGGCCCTCAGGACCGCTTCCTCGGTGGTATCGATCTTCTCCAGCAGCTTATCGCCCGAGTCCTTGACCATCCGGGCCAGGGTCAGATTATTCATGATGGCGGTCAGGATGTTATTGAAATCATGGGCTATCCCGCTGGCCAGAAGACTTACCGATTCAAGTTTCTGGATTCTGGCCGACTCCATCTCGACCTTCAGCTTTTCAGTAATATCCTGAAAGACCAGAACCCCTCCGAAGATGTCGCCCTGCCGGTTGTGAATAGGCGAAACACTGTAGTTAACCTGTCTCTCCCAGCCGTCCCTGGCCACCAGAACAGCCCGCCCCTCCACTCTTTCCACTTCCTCCGCTCCCTTTCCGGCTTGTTCGCCAAGGGTCTGCCCCAGGATATCCATGAGATCGATGGTTTTTTTGCCGCCCCCGGCCTCAACCAGCTGCATAATCTCGCTCAGTTCCCGGCCGACCGCGGCTTCCTGCTGCCAACCGGTCAGGTTCTGGGCCCGGTCGTTTATCAGGACCACCCGCCCCGGCAGGTCAACGGTGATAACCCCGTCGGCAATGCTGCCCAGGGTGACCAGCAGCCTCTCCTTCTCCTCGGCCAGAGCCTCCTCGGCAAGCTTGAGCCTGGTGATATCCTGGAAACTTTCGATAATTCCAATCACCTCGCCGTTCTCATCGCGTAAAGGCCTGGAGGTCACCAGATAACGATGCGTGGCGCCGTCACTGTCGATCTTCTGGGACTCACAGACAACCTCGGTTTCTCCGGCCATTATCCGGGTAAGCGGGCATTTCTCGGTATCGCAAGCGGCGCCCGCCCTGGAGTCGTAACATTTCTGGATTGTCGCCCCATTCGCGTCGCCATAACCAAAGAGCCGGTAGTAGGCATCGTTGGCATCAATAATCTCGAAATCGATATTGGTAAGACAGAGGGGAATCGAACTGCTGAAGACGTTCTCGATATGGGTCCTGGATTTGCGCAACTCCGCGCTGACCTTCTCCAGCTCACCGGCCTCTTCGACCAGCCTGGCGTTGCTCTGGCGCAAATCCTCGTTGGCAACAACAGCTGCGTGCTGAAGCTCATTCATTCGCCTGACCGTGAATTCGGCCTGTTTAACAAACATAAAAGCGAAACTGGCTCCCCCCAGCAGAATCAAACCGACCAGTAACTCGGTGGGAAAAGAAAACTCGCTCAGCAGCAGAAAGACAAAAATAATATAACCGACATTGAAAAAGATCAAGAAAGCGGTCAGCAACTGCCAACGGCCCCGAAGTTCATCGGGCAGATCCTGATTCAGACGAAAGCAGCCGGAGATCGACACCAAAATCAGAACAATGCCTAATAGCACCGAAACGATGGATATGAGAATTACCAATGACATCTTAACCTTGTGTCAGTTTTTTCCGCAACCGCCCGCCGGCATGCGAACAGGCCAACAACGGAGCAGCTTCGGCGCCCCGTGCTCGCTACCAATTTTCTCAGTTATTCGATCCCGGTGTAAAGATATCTTTTGATCTTGTGGGTGGCGGTCTTGGTGAACGGTTCCTGCCGTTC
>JBHEOZ010000170.1:0-1677 GCA_046260555.1 Desulfurivibrionaceae bacterium | reverse complement strand
GGCATAAGCAGGGAGCTGGAGATTGACCGTCTTCCGGATATCTTCAAGAACGGCCATGATATAGCGATGCTTTTCGGGTTCGGTCCGGCCCTCGGTTTCCAGATCGAGGTACTCGTAATCGGGGAAAACGGCTGCAATCAGTTTATCGTCAAACTCGGTGACCAGCGCTTCAACCACATAGATCGAACTGTTGATCTTGTCCTCGATGGCTTCGGGATAAACGTTTTCGCCATGGGAGAGAACGATAACGCTCTTGGAGCGCCCCGAGATGAACAGGTTGTTGTTTTCATCCAGGTAGCCCAGATCTCCGGTGGCCAGCCAGCCTTCGGGGTCGATAGCGGCCGCGGTCGCTTCCGGATTATTATGATAACCCTTCATAACGTTCGGGCCTTTGGCATGAATCTCACCGATTCCCGAGCCGGGGGCGGGATTGACTATCTTGATGGAAACCCCGGAGACCGGTTTGCCGCATGAACCGACGGCGATGGTGGGATCACCGGAAGGCCCCCCGGCCACGAGCGGCGAGGTCTCCGTCAAACCGTATCCGACAATGTATGGGAAACCCGCCTCATGGAAAAATTTCTCGACTTCGATATTCAAGGCGGCGCCGCCAATGGCCGTCAACTGCAGTTCGCCGCCGAAAAAATCCAGCAGTCTGGCGCCGATCTTGTTAAGGATGCGGGTCCGGAGGAAAGGAAGGCCCAGCATGGCCCGCAGCACCTTGCTGTTCTTCAGTTTCGGCAGAACCCGCTTTTTATAGATTTTTTCCATGATCATCGGCACCACACAGATCACCGTGGGTTTTTCGGCCGCGCAGATCTTACCGAGGACCATCGGGGTAGGGCGCTGGTCGCAGTAAACAATCCGGGCACCCTGGCGGATAGGCAGGAGGAAACCCACGGTGAACTCGTAGGTGTGGGAAATGGGCAGTACGGAGAGGAAGGTCCAGTCAGGAGTGATGGTGACCAGGCTGCTGGCCGAATCGACATTGGAACTCAAGTTGCCGTGGCTCAGCATCACCGCCTTCGAATGGCCCGAGGTTCCCGAGGTATAGATGATGCTGGCCAGATCATCCGGAGCAACCGGCTTGAATTCGGGATGATCTTGTTCATCTTCCAGTAATTCCGAGAACGGCGCCGTCTCGAAAATAGCGCCGATTCCGGAAAAATCATCGAGGGTGACAATCTTTTCCAGACGATGGTCGGTGAGTTCGGAAATTTTGTCGATCTGTTTGGCGGTGGTAAAAAGCACCTTGGCCTTGCATTCCGAGAGGATATGAAGCACATCCGATTCGGGAAAATCAGGGAGTACAGGCACAACCACCGCCCCGAGCCTTACCACGCCAAGGTAGGCCATTCCCCATCGGGGAGAATTTTCGGCCAGAATAGCAACCCGATCGCCCTTCTCGACCCCGATCTCACGAAGCCGCGCGGCTATCTTGAGAAAGCTGCCGCGGAACTCCCGATAGGAGGCCGGAACCTGAAAAGCAAAACCGACCAGAGGACGGTCAGCAAATTTATCACAACTTGAATCAATCAGTTCATTAAGAGTCCGGGTCCGAAAAGGCTGTCTGGTCACCTGTGTTTACCCCTGTCAATTTTGATGGCGTCGCAAAAAGTCGCCAGCTCCTGCGTTGCTGCAAATTGTCTCGTCATTGCAGCGTACTGAAGTACGCTT
>JBHEOZ010000017.1:7032-16573 GCA_046260555.1 Desulfurivibrionaceae bacterium | reverse complement strand
TGATAGGCCAGGTGTGGAAGGGCAGTAATGTCCGGAGCTTACTGGTACTAATAAGCCGTGCGGCTTGATCATTTTTTTTCTTCTGATCTTTTCTCATCTACTGTGGTGCAATTCTTAGGGCTCGGGACAACGGGCAAACCGCCGGCTCGCCAGCGAGAGCGGTCGGCCCACCGGACCAGGTTTCTTATATTCGATTAACCGAAGCGAAATCGCTGATTACAAGTTCACAGAGTCTTGTTGGCTAGCACAACAGCCGAAAAACTTTAAATGAATTTCAAGTTTTCGGTGGCAATAGCGAGAGGGTCACACCCGTTCCCATACCGAACACGGAAGTTAAGCCTCTCAGCGCCGATGGTACTGCACGGGCGACTGTGTGGGAGAGTAGGTCGCCGCCGAATTTTATTTTAATGCCTTCTGCCTGCAAAGGGAGAGGGCATTTTTTTTGGTTTTTTCTGTTATCGCTCCGCGGCGGCCATGGCCTGGTCCAGATCGGCGATTATATCTTCGATATGTTCGAGGCCGACGGAAAGCCGGACGAAATCGATCGGCACGCCGGCCGCCTCCTGCTCTTTCGGGGTAAGCTGGGAATGGGTGGTGGAGGCGGGGTGGATCGCCAGACTCTTGGCGTCGCCGATATTTGCCAGGTGGCTGAATAGTTTGAGGTTGTTGATGAACAACTTGCCCGCTTCAAGGCCGCCCTTAATCCCGAAGCCGACCAAGGCGCCGTAGCCGTGTTGGAGGTATTTTTTCGCGAGTTCGTGGGTGGGGTGGTCGGCAAAGCCGGGGTAGACCACCCAGTTCACCCTGTCGTTATTTTCAAGATGCCTGGCGACCGCCCGGGCGTTTTCGCAGTGGCGCTCCATGCGCAGATGCAGGGTCTCCAGCCCCTGGATGATCTGGAAGCTGTTGAACGGCGAGAGGCAGGCCCCCATGTCGCGGAGGAGAATGGTCCTCGCCCTGATTATATAGGCGGCGTTACTGACCGCCTGGCTCCAGACCACGCCGCCGTAGGAGGGGCCGGCTCGGTGAACATCGGGAATTTGCCGGAGGCTGGCCAGTCGAAATTGCCGCTGTCGACGATGACCCCGCCGATGCTGGTGCCGTGGCCTCCGCAGAATTTGGTCAGGGAATGGACGGCGATATCGGCCCCGTAGTCGAAGGGCCGGCACAGAAAGGGGGTGGCGACGGTATTGTCGACGATCAGGGGGATCCCGGCCCGGTGGGCGATGGCGGCGATCTTTTCGATATCCGGGGTGTCGAGCCGTGGGTTGCCGATGGTCTCGATAAATATGCACTTGGTCCGCTCGTCGATCGCCGCCGCGAAATGCTCCGGCTTGGCGGCATCGACGAAGGTGGTGTCGATGCCGTACTGGGGCAGGGTGTGGAGAAAGAGGTTATAGGTGCCGCCGTACAGGCTCGCGGAGGAAACGATCCTGTCGCCGGCCCGGCAGATATTCATGATCGCGTAGGTGATCGCCGAAGAGCCGGAGCTGGTCGCCAGGGCGCCGACTCCGCCTTCCAGGTACATCATCCTCTTCTCCAGGACGTCGGTGGTGGGGTTCATGATCCTGGTGTAGATGTTGCCGGTCGCCTCGGCCCCGAAATCCTCGGGATGGAGCCCCTCCAGGTCGAGATTGAGCCGGGGCGCCCACACTTCCGGTTTCAGGGCGAAAAGCTGGGCGGCGTCCTCGGTGTCGTTAAACACGTAGCTGGTGGTCTGGTAGATCGGCACGGCCCGGCTGCGCGTGGTTGGGTCGGGGGTGTGGCCGGCGTGCAGGGCGAGGGTTTCCGGTTTCCAGTTCATTTTGTTGTCCTCCGTTTTGTTTCTGCTCTCATCCCTTGAAAAAATAATTGATCAGCTGATCGGTGGCGATGGCAATCAGGGAGAAGCAGGAGATGATCAGATAGTTAATGTTTTCAGGCGAGCGCTTGATCGATTGGAGAAGATAGGTCAGGGCTTCGCGCTCTTCCCCTGATAAACCGGTGGCAGAATTGATCCTGGCGATCAGCTGGTGGTCATGGATGGCGTGCTTGCGTTTCTGGGTTATCTGATAGCGGTGCCAGAAGAACAGGAAATTACCAAGGACGGCGAAATACCAGACTGCTCTGACCCAGTCGGGGCGGATGTGGTCGATAACGATCAGGGCGCGAAAGGCGATGGCGGTGGAAAGGCCAAGGGACATGGCGCCGTAGATCTTAAAGCGGGAAGCTATCCGGGGCTTTTCGTGGTGGGTGTTATTAAACATTTCGGGATTCTCTCTTTGGTTTAGGGCAAGGAACGGGTCGGCAGAGACGGTTTCCGGCGATTTTAACTGTTGGTCCGGGCTGCCTTCCGTCAGTCCCTAATCATGATCTATCAACCGGCCCGGCTTGACGACCATTGACCCGAATTTACGGTTTAAGCGGTCCACCGCCAAACTCAGTTTCTTCTTTTTTTCCCGGTTGCGGCCGACGCCGAACAGGTCCGGCTGGCGGACGGCCCGGGCGCTGCCAAGATTGGAGATGCTTATGCCAAGAAGTCTGACCGGAGTCCGACCTGCTCCGGTTTTCGCAAGCAGATCCAGACTGTGCCGGTAGATTTCCATGCTGTCGGCGGTTGCTTCGGGCAGGCTCTTCGACCGGCTATTGGTGGTGAAATCATTGAACTTTACCTTGAGGGAAACCGTCTTGCCTTCCTGTTCATGGCGGCGGAGCCGGGCCCCGACCCGACCGGCCAGATCGAGCAGTTCCTTTCTGATCATCTTCAGGTCCCTGAGATCCTCGCGGAAGGTGTCTTCGTGACCGATGGACTTCACCTCGCGCACTGGGGTCACCGCTCGCTTATCGAGGCCGCGGGCCGCGTAATAGAGATGAACTCCGTGCTTGCCGTATTTACTGGCCAGTAGGTCAAGGGGCAGCCGGGTCAGGTCGCCGATGGTCCGAACGCTGAGCATGCGGAGGGACTTGATGGTGGTTTTGCCGACCCCCCAGAGTCTGTCGATCGGCAGATCAGCCAGAAATTCCTTTTCGCACCCCGGTTCGACTACGGTCAGCCCGTCTGGTTTGTGCAGATCCGAGGCGATCTTGGCCAGAAGTTTCGAGGAGGCGACGCCGGCCGAGGCGGTTAAGCCGGTCTCGGTTTTGATCGCTTCCCGGATAACTGCGGCGATATCCGGACCGCTGCCGAAGAGCCGCGCGGACCCGGTTACGTCGAGGAAGGCTTCGTCAAGGGAGATTGGCTCAACCAGCGGGGTGAAACGGTGGAAGATCGCCATGATTCTTTCCGAGATTTCCCGATAGCGCCCCATGCGGACCGGCATGAAAACCGCATGCGGACAAAGACCGCGGGCGGTGCTGGTCGGCATCGCCGAATGGATTCCGAACTTTCTGGCCTCGTAGGAAGCGGCCGAAACTACCGAACGGTTTGAGAGGCCGCCCACCAACACGGGTTTGCCGCGCAGGTCAGGATTGTCCAGGAGCTCGACCGAGGCGTAGAAGGCGTCCATATCGGTATGGATTATGGTTCTATGTTTATCGATGGATTTACCCATATTTTCAAGATAGCTTTTCCCCGGCTCCTTGCCAACTTGTTTTCGGATCATTACCAAGCCCGGCAGGAAAGGAGCCCCCCCCCCAATTGACTTGCCCGGGGTGGCGGGTTCCATTAACATGGGAGATGATCTCCTGTTACCCGAATCCGCGAGGGCTATTTGGCGGTTTGCCTGTCCTTGACAGGTGGTGGGAATTATTTCAATGTCGCGGAGGAGAAGACAAGTGGTGGATTTTTCCTTGAAGTTCATGGTCCGGATCCGGTTGTTGATCGTTTTTGCATTGTTCTCAGGCATCATAGCCAGTCCGTTGCTACAGGCTGAAGAAAATGACAGGGATTTCAAACTCTGGCTTGACGAACTGAAAAAGGAGGCCCTTGCCGAGGGAGTTCCCGCGCCGATAATCGAGCAAGCCTTGGCTGGAGTCAAGCCCCGGGAGGAGATAATCAAGCGGGACCAAAACCAACCGGAGTTCCAACTGTCCCTGGCCTCCTACCTCGAGCGCATTGTCTCCGAGTCCCGGGTGGCCAGGGGACGGCGGATGCTGGTCGAACATCGGCAACTTCTCGATGAGATCGGCAGGGTCTATCGAGTCCAGCCCCGTTTTCTGGTGGCCCTGTGGGGCATCGAGTCCGATTACGGCAGGGTCCTGGGCGGCTTTCCGGTTATCGAGTCCCTGGTGACCCTGGCCTATGATCCAAGACGCGGCAAGTATTTCCGCCGGGAGCTCTTGCATGCCCTGCATATTGTGGGCGAAGGTCTGGCCTCCCTTGATGATCTTAACGGATCCTGGGCCGGGGCCGTCGGCGGCCTGCAGTTTATGCCTTCCATATATCGCAAATACTCAGTCGATTATAATGACGACGGAACCGTCGATATCTGGGGTGATCCGGCCGATATGTTTGCCACCGGCGCCAATTACCTGGCCGCGTCCGGCTGGCGGGATGACCAGACCTGGGGCCGGGAAGTTTACTTGCCTGCCGATTTTGATATGGATCTAGCCGGTCATGACACCAGACTCACTCTCGCCGCTTGGCAGAAACTCGGGGTGCGCCGTCTTTACGGGAGGCGCGATCTGCCCGGGCGGGAGATGGAGGCTTCGCTTCTTATTCCCGACCGGGACAGTGGCCGGGCCTTTCTGGTCTATGCCAATTTCCGGATAATCCTGAAATGGAACCGGTCGGATTTATTTGCCATCTCTGTAGGGACCTTGGCGGACCGGATTAAAATAGATGAATCCCCTTAGCTGCCTAAAAAGAGCCGGTTGCGCCCCTCCGGATTAGTACGGGGATGGCGGCTAATTGTTTTTTGTGTTGCCCTGTCACTTCAGAATATAGATAATAATCTGAGAGAGCGGAAATTATCCAACCGACCACCAAATATACTTGGACTTATTGATGACCGATAAAAAAGAGAGGAAGGAGAGATCAGTGGAAGCGGAAATGATTAACGAGGGTGACGGCCAGAGCCTGGCCCTGCCCAATCAGATCATGCCGTCGCATGTCTATCTTTTTCCGGTGAATAACCGGCCCTTTTTCCCCAGTCAGGTCCAACCGGTGGTGGTACCCGCCGCTCACTGGGAACCGACGGTGGTCAAGGTCGGTGAGACTTCGCATCGGGCCTGCGGAATGGTCTATGTCGGAGATATTCCCGCCGACAAGGTCGAACCTTCCGACTTCGCGGAAATCGGTTGTCTGACCAGGATCCACAACCCTATGAAAATGGAGAATAATCTCCAGTTCATCGGCCAGGGGATCAGGCGTTTCCGGATCAAGCGCTGGCTGAGCGAGCAGACCCCGTTCTATGTGGAGATCGATTATCCCGAGGAAGAAGAGAGCGAGGACAGTGAAGAGGAGGTCAAGGCCTATTCGATGGCCCTGATCAACGCGGTCAAGGAACTGGTCCAGACCAATCCCCTCTACGGGGAGGAGCTCAAGCAGTATCTGGAGACCTTTAATCCCAGGGATCCCTCGCCGCTGACCGATTTCGCCGCCACCATGACCACTGCCAGTGGCGATGAACTGCAGGATATTCTCAGTACGGTGCCGCTGCTGCCCCGGATGAAGAAGGTTCTGCCCCTCCTCCAGAAGGAACTGCAGGTCGCCCGTCTGCAGAGCGAGATCAGCGGCGAGGTCAACAAGAAGATCAGCGAACGGCAGCGGGAATTCTTCCTGCGCGAACAGCTGAAGACCATCCAGGAGGAATTGGGGATCACCAAGGACGACCGCAGCGCCGATGCAGACCTGTTCCGGCAACGTCTCGAAAAACTCAATCCGCCCGAGGAGATTCTGGCCAAGATCGAGGAGGAGCTCAAGAAACTGACCATCCTCGAAAAGGGCTCGCCGGAGTACGGGGTGACCCGCAACTATCTGGATTGGTCCACCTCGGTGCCCTGGGGGGTCTACTCCGAAGACAAACTGGATATCGTCGAGGCCCGTCTGGTTCTCGACCGCGACCATGACGCCCTGGAGGACGTCAAGGACCGGATCATCGAGTTTCTGGCGGTCGGCGCCTTCAAGAAAGAGGTGGCCGGCTCGATCATGCTGCTGGTCGGCCCGCCGGGAGTCGGCAAGACCTCGATCGGCAAATCGGTGGCCGAGGCCCTGGGCCGCAGATTTTACCGCTTCAGTCTGGGCGGCATGCGGGACGAGGCCGAGATCAAGGGCCACCGGCGCACCTATATCGGGGCGATGCCCGGCAAACTTGTCCAGGCCTTAAAGGAGGTCAAGGTCGCCAACCCGGTCATCATGCTGGACGAGGTCGACAAGATCGGCGCCTCCTTCCAGGGCGATCCCGCCTCGGCCCTCCTTGAGGTTCTCGATCCCGAGCAGAATTCCGAATTTCTCGATCATTATCTGGATATGCGGCTCGATCTCTCCAAGGTGCTCTTCATGTGTACCGCCAACCTGCTTGACACCATTCCGGCGCCCCTGCTCGACCGGATGGAAGTGATCAGGCTTTCCGGCTACATAACCGAGGAGAAGATGGCGATTGGCCGCAACCATCTCCTGCCCAAGGCCCTGGCCAAGGGCGGTCTGAAAAAATCCCAGCTCAAGATCAGCGACGCCGCCCTGCGGACCATCATCGAGGGGTACGCCCGGGAGGCCGGGGTCAGAAGGCTTGAAAAGCAGTTGCGCAAGATCATGCGCAAGACCGTGGTCCGGCTCCTAAAGGACAACAAGGCCAGGGTGAGAGTGTCGATCCGCAACCTCGAGGAATTTCTCGGTAAACCCCTGTTCCGCAAGGAGGAGAGATTTACCGGGATCGGGGTGGTCACCGGTCTGGCCTGGACCGCCCTTGGCGGAGTGACCCTGGCGGTGGAGGCCACCTGCATCCACGAGCAGCGCCGGGGCTTCAAGCAGACCGGCCAGCTCGGCGATGTCATGCGGGAGTCCTCCGAGATCGCCTACAGCTATATCGCGGCCAATATCGGCCGGTTCGGCGGCGAGAAGGACTACTTCGCCAACCGCTTTATCCATCTCCATGTTCCCGAAGGGGCCACGCCCAAAGATGGGCCGAGCGCCGGGATCACCATGGCCTCGGCCTTACTGCTCCTGGCCCGGGGGGTGTCGCTGAAGGGGCCGCAGGCCATGACCGGTGAACTGACCTTGACCGGAAAAGTCCTGCCGGTGGGCGGCATCAAGGAGAAGATGATCGCCGCCAAGCGCCAGAAGATTCAGGATATAATTCTGCCCGAGGCCAACCGCGGCGATTTCGAGGAGCTGCCGGAACATATCAGGAAGGGCTTGCATGTCGATTTTGTCGACAGGTATCAGCAGGTCGCCAGGATAATCCTCAACCGCTGAGATTGTGCCGGCCGTCAGGCCCTCCGCCGGCCAGCGCCAACCCTGGTCCTGTGACAAGCACGGCCCTGCCCCTGCCGCCCCGGTCGGAGCGCCGGGGTCCACGGCAATCTTCCCGCAGCCGGCCCTTATTCTCGTGTCCCCGGGGCAAGGCGATCAGCATCGACCGAACCGCTTTCCTCAAGATTATCGCCGGAACGGAGGATTCGGCTGGAAGCTAAGTCCCCTTCCCCGGAGGACCGGACTCAAAACCATTTTTTCCTTTTGAAGTAGACCAGCAGGCCCGCCGCGGTTATCGCCATCAGCCCCAGGGCAAAGGGGTAGCCGTAATACCAGTTCAGCTCTGGCATGTTGAGGGGGCCGGCTTCCCGGTTGAAATTCATTCCGTAAATCCCGGCGATAAAGGTGAGGGGGATGAAGATGGCGGCGAAGATGGTCAGGACCTTCATCACCTCGTTCATCCGGTTGCTGGCCGAGGAGAGATAGATATCGATCATCCCCGAGATGATGTCGCGGAAGGTCTCGATGGTGTCGATCACCTGGATGGTGTGATCGTAAAGGTCCTTCAGGTAAATGTGGATGGCCTCGCCGATCAGGTCGGTCTCCTCGCCGCGGAGCAGGCTGTTGATCACCTCGCGCAGGGGCCAGATCGATCGGCGCAGCAGGATCATTTCCCGCTTCAGGATATGGATCCGATGCAGGGTCTCCTGGGCCGGATCGTTGACCAGCTCCTCCTCCATGAACTCGATTTCCTCTCCCACCTTTTCGAGTACCGAATAGTAGTTGTCGATTATCGAGTCGAGCAGGGCGTAGGCCAGGTAATCGGCCTTCATCTTGCGGATTCGCCCCTTGTTGTTCCTGATCCGGTTGCGCACCGCCTCGAAGGTGTCGCCCTCTTTTTCCTGAAAAGAGATCAGATGGTTTTTGCCCAGAATGAAGCTGACCTGTTCCGTCTCGATCTGGCGGCTGTCGGGATCATAGCTCTGCATCCTGATGACCAGAAAGATGTAGTCATCGAAGACATCGAGCTTGGGGCGCTGGGTGGTGTTGAGGATGTCCTCGACAGTGAGGGGATGAATGTCGAAGCAGGAACAGAGCTTCTCAATGACTTCGATCCGGTGCAGTCCGTCGACATTGATCCAGGTGATTTTGTCTTTCTTTCGATAGGCCGCGCACTCTTCCGGGTGGTCGGGATGGGCAACTTCGCAGCTCTCCGAATCGTAAGCCATGACCGTGATTTTGACTTCCTCGGCCTTCTGGGCGCCGACATGGACGAAGGTACCCGGCGGCAGACCGGCCTTGAGGGAAGATGGTTTGAAGATTTTAAGCATCGAGCCCGCCGTCTGGCCGAGGTTCGGCATTTTCAGATTGGGCAGATTGACGATTTTTTTCATAAAGCTCCTTGTCCCGGGGGGAATATCATCGCATTTTGCTCCTTTTATTTAAACAGGTTGCCGGGGGAAAGACAAGCCGCGACCGCGTCGTATGATCAACATTGTCGCCTCCTTGGATCCGGCCCGTTCCCGAACGCGCCAGGATTCGGAAAAAACTAAAGTTGCCCTTGAGCCGCACCGGGCACCTGTGCGTATAATTAAACAGAGGATAAGGCTGTCCCACCAAACAGAAAGAGGGGTTCAATGGCGACCATGGATCTGGAATATCTCAAGGCGAAACTCATCATGCAGCGCCGGGAAATCTTCTCCCGATTGCAGAATCTGGATGAGGGCTGGCAGGAGCTCAGTCAGCGGGATATCGAAATGGAGGAGGAGGCTCAGAAGGCGGAGTTGAGCGAGATTTTCAATCAGCTTGACCTCCAGGAGCAGCGCGAGATCGAAGAGATCGATCTGGCCCTCTCCAGGATGGACACCGGCATCTATGGCATTTGCGAAGGGTGTCGGAAGAATATTCCGCCGGAACGGTTGCAGGCCTTGCCCGCCACCCCTTACTGTGTCAAATGCAGCGACAAATACCGCGAAACCTAGATTGTCCCGGCATGGCCGCGACTCGGCCTGGAGCATCGACTAAAAAAAGCAGTCAGAGCTTTACCTGACAAAGGAGAACAAATATGCAGGTGCCCTTGCAAGTTACTTACCGCGATGTGACGGTTTCCGAAGATCTGGATTCATATATCCGGCAAAGAGCCGCCAAACTCGATGAGATCTGTGAAACCATAATCAGTTGCCGGGTTGTCCTGGAAGAACCGCACAAGCG
>JBHEOZ010000017.1:376-7022 GCA_046260555.1 Desulfurivibrionaceae bacterium | reverse complement strand
CGGCTCTTTTCCCGAGGGAGGATTGCGGCAGGATCATGGGAGGAGACGGCGCCTATGTCTATTTCCATCGGAACAGTGTCAAGGATACCGATTTTGACAAGCTCGAAGAGGGCATGAAGGTTACCTACTCCACGGAAGAAGGCGACGACGGTCCCCAGGCGCGCTGGGTCCGGCTTGCCGAGTAGCCCTGCAAAGTTGTTATCGGCTCAGTCGGTTTTGCAGGTGGTGAGAGAAGGACCGCTTCCTTGACTGCGGCATTCGAACCCAAGATGGCTACGTTGTTAAGGGCATGGGGATCATTTCCCGTCGCTTTAAAATGGTTTTCCATGCACTCCCTGGTACCGGAACCTTTTTCCCTGAACAGAAAGGGCAGCCCGGTAAGCTGGTCCGGTCCGATCTTCTCCGGGAGCGCAAGCTTGGGTGCGCTTACCATGATCAACTCATCGCGGATCAGGGGCAGGAACTCAAGCTGTTCCGAATCCAGTCCGGCCCCGACAATGCCGCAAAAGATCCGGTGGTCGGAAACCATGGCAATGATTGAGGCGGTATCGTTGATCAGAACTTCTAAGGTTACTTTCGCAGGTTTTCCTGGATCTCGACCATATTGGAGAACTTGCCGACCTCCAGGTCGTTTTTCAGTTCGAAGTGTTCAGGCAGGTTCCGCAGGAGAGAATTTTAACTCCGGCGCCGGCGAGATTTTCGAGCTGCTCAAGGGAGGGCGGAACCCCGGCAGGCCAGTTTGACTCCTGAATTAACCAGGATGACATGGGAAAGTTGCCGGGCGAAATTGCTCAGGGTATCGAGATAGATCGCCAGCAAATTTGCTCCCAGTTCGTCGTCCCCCCTCCCCATTGGCCCGGTTTTCAGTTCAGTCGATTTGTCCGCCCGGTCTTTTTAATCTCTTCGGGCGGAAAAATTCGCTATAAATAATGCGGCCGCGATACATCTATGATATCCGTATATCTGGTGCATAAAAAAACAATCAATAGTTCATTCCGATGGAGAAGCCATGATGTTCAAAAAGAAGACCCTGACCGGGCTGGCCCGCACCTGCGGTTGAGCTGCCAAAATCGGTCCGACGGATCTGTCGGACGCGCTTAAAGGGCTGACTCCCCCCAACGATCTCAACCTGCTGGTCGGGATCGAGACTGCCGACGATGCCGCGGTTTACCGGCTGTCCGATGAGATCGCCATGATCAACACCGTCGATTTCATCACCCCGCCGGTGGACGATCCCTACTGGTTCGGGCAGATTTCGGCGGCCAATTCCATTTCCGATGTCTATTCGATGGGCGGCCGGCCGCTGACCGCCCTGAATGTGGTGATGTTTCCCTCCAAACACCTGGATATGGGCATTCTCCGGGATATCCTCAAGGGCGGCCACGACAAGGTGGTCGAGGCCGGGGCCTGCCTGGTCGGCGGCCATACCGTCGATGATGAGGAGCCCAAATACGGCCTCTGCGTCAACGGCGTGGTCCATCCGGAACGGATTATCACCAATGCCGGTTCAAGACCCGGCGATGCCCTGATCCTGACCAAGCCCCTCGGTTCGGGGGTGCTCTTCAATGCGGTGCGTTCCGGCCGGTTCCCCTTCAAGGAGCTTGAGCGGGAAATCCTGCCGTCCCTGGCCGCCCTGAACGGCCGGGCCATGGAGCTGGCCCTTGAGCACGACCTGCATGCCTGCACCGATATCACCGGTTTCGGGATCCTGGGTCACCTTCTGGAAATTGCCCATGGCTGTGACGCCAGGATCGTCGTCAGGTACCGGGACCTGCCTTTCTATCCCGGCGCCATCGAGATGTATAAAAAAGGCGAGACCACCGGCAGCAATAAGGCCAACCGGGCGATGGTTGCTGGCCATCATTTCAATATGACCGCTGCCCTGGATTCCTCCGAGGACGAGCTCCTCTACGATCCCCAGACCTCCGGGGGCTTGCTGCTCTCCCTGCCCTCCGACCAGGCCGGCAAGCTGCTGGACGAATTACGGGAGGCCGGCATCAAGGCGGAGAATATCGGCGAGGTTATCGACGAACCGGTCGGCATAACCGTGATCTAGGATGGAACTTGTCGTTCTGATCGGTCTGCTGGGGCTGCTCTGCGGTTTTCTTTCCGGAATGCTGGGGATCGGCGGCGGCATCATCATGGCCCCGTTGCTCCTTTACGTGCCGCCGCTCTTCGGACTCGATCCCCTGTCGATGCGGGTCGTGGCCGGGCTCACCATTGTCCAGGGGCTGACCGCCGCGATTTTCGGGGCCCTGGCCCATCATAAATACGACCGGGTTTCGCCGGAGCTGACCCTCTGGATGGGCACGACGATTTTCGCGGCGGCGCTGGTCGGCGGGGCTGGCGCCGCTTTTGTGTCAAACCGCTTGTTGCTTCTGGTCTTCGGGGGGCTTGCCGCCGCCGCGGCGGCGGTGATCCTGCTCGGCTCCGACCGGCAGGAGGTGCGGCCGGCGGCGGGCATCCTGGAATTCAGCCGTTTCCGGGCGGTTACCGCGGCCGGCGCGGTCGGTCTGTTGGGCGGCCTGGTCGGCCAGGGCGGTTCCTTTCTGCTGATCCCCCTGATGACGGTATTTATTAAGATCCCCCACCGGATCGCCCTCGGCAGCAATCTGGCCATTGTCCTGCTGGCCGGCGCCGCCGCCTTTACCGGCAAGGCCCTGACCGGCCAGATCGACTGGCTGCTGGCGTTACCGGTTGTGGTCACGGTCATCCCCGCCGCCTATCTGGGCGGCCATCTCAGCCAGAAGGTGCCGGTGGCGGTCCTGAGACGCTGCCTGGCCGTGGTCATCGGTCTGGCGGCCGCACGGATCTGGATCTCTCTTCTCGGTTGATCAACCTCATCCCGGGCCGAACATCTTTCTGAATCTGTCCGTAACTCATCGATATACCATCGGGACGGTCAACATCGTCTTCAAGCATTCTGCCCCGTTCTCGGCCCCCAGGGCGGCGGGGTGCATCATGGCGATCCAGGGGGAAACGATTATTTGATGCAATTAAAAACTGATAAAGCTGAGTTGTAGCTTGTCTGCTCGTACGAAACTTATGCGCCTGTGGGTATAAAGTGAAATTCCCCGCGAAACCGTCACGCATTCAGGATTTTCTTATCAAACCAGTTCCCGGCTGGTATGATCTTCTTATCTTGTAAATTTCTGCCAGGCTTTGGAAAGCCGGAGTATGCGATGCGAAATAAATCCTTGTCGATCTTTATCGCGCTCTTTTTGCCGATATTCGGGGCAGCCGGGCTCTCTTTAGCCGGAACCGAAGAAGATCGGAACCTTTCCTGGACCGGCGATGAAATCAAGATATTAAAGTCTCTCTGGATCGAGAGTCTGCCACCGCTCCCCAACGACCCTTCCAATGCCTATTCCGATAATGCCGGGGCCGCCCTGCTCGGGGAAGAGATCTTCTACGACAGCCGCTTCAGCGCCAACGGCAAGATCGCCTGCGTCAACTGTCATCTGCCGACCTACAGCTTTACCGACGACCTGCCCCTGGCCCGGGGCATGGCTACCACCGGGAGGCGGAGCATGCCCTTCATCGGCCTGGCCTACAGCCGCTATTTTTTCTGGGACGGCCGCAAGGACAGCCTCTGGTCCCAGGCCCTGGGGCCGCCGGAGAGCAGGGCCGAGCACGGCATTTCCCGGACCGCCTGCGCCAACCTGATCTTCAAGTATTACCGGACCCGGTACGAGGAGATCTTCGGGCCGATGCCGAAAATAGACGAAGAATCCTGCCCGACCGGGGCGATCCCCGATCCGGCTGATCCCGAAGGGTATCGGTCCTGGCAGGGGATGAGCGCAAAGAAGCGGCAGGAGGTGAACCGGATCTTCGTCAATATGGGTAAGGCGATTGCCGCCTTTGTCGGCCGGGTGGCGCCGGCCCCGGCCCGGTTCGACCGCTATGTCGAGGCGGTGCTTAAAAAGGATGGTGCCGGGATGGCGATCCTCGGCCGGGACGAGCAGCTCGGCCTGAAGCTCTTTATCGACAAGGAGCGGGGTAAATGCATCAACTGCCATAACGGGCCGCTTTTCACCAACACCATTTTTCACAATATCGGGGTCTCCGAGCAGGCTGAGGGCGACTATGACCGGGGCCGCGCCGTCGGCATCAAGCTGATGCGGGAGGACCAGTTCAACTGTTTGAGCGAATACAGCGATGCCGAACCCGATCAGTGCAAGGCCCTGAAGCTGGTTCCCGTCGAAATCAGGGAAACCGGCGACAAGATGGAGGGCGCCTTCAAGACCCCGTCCCTTAGAAATGTAGCGGCCCGGCCGCCCTACATGCATGACGGCAGCCAGGCCACCCTTGCCGAAGTAATGGCGTTTTATGCCGATAAATCTCCGCAGACCAAGGATGCCGCATTGACCGGGGAAGAACAGCGGCGGCTGGCGGCCTTTATGACGACTCTCAATGCCCCTTTGCGGCTCATGCCCCTGGGCGACAGATAAAATTTAAAATGGTTTGTCAGGAAGTATTCTTGTGGAATCGGGGGGGGAATTTGACACCCGCGCTTGACTCATGCTAGTGTCAGATTATTGATGGAGGTGCAAAAAGTCCGGTCTCCCGCGTCTTGGCGCATAAAGCCATTCCGTGACTTTTTGCGACGCCATCTTATTTAAAGCGGTTATTATTTTACCGGAGAATGGTAATTTATAACCAGGGTCAAGGTTGAGCAGTTTCCGTGTCCGGGATACGGGGATCAGCCTTTTTCAATCACTTTCACTGAATGGGGTTGATGATGGAAAAAAAAGAGTTGAGAAACCTGTTGGCCGGGCTCAGCCTGGTCGCCCTCGTCGGTGGAGCCGGGCTGGGTGTTACAGGCTGCGCCGCCACGGGCAGCGGTAACGGCGGCACTAAGCCCGAGTCTGCCGAGACCAACGAGGTTGACGAAGGCACCTTTACCGGCTGAAGCGGTGACGGCTCAGTCTTTACCGGCTGAGGCTGAATCTTAGTGCAGGTTGCACTAATCGTCTTTTGCAATTGTTTGGCGGCGCCTTGCCGTCACGATGGATCTTTTCAAACCGGCGCACGGATGAATTTTTTCTTTCTTATGTCCCGGGGTAAGGAAGAAAAATTCGGATGAAGCGCCGCGCTTTTGAGAATATCCTTGAGAATTACCCGTGCTGCCGCCGCTTTCTCGACCTGAAAGTCCTGAAAACGGCGGCGGACGCCTTTCCGTCGGCAGATCTTGATCTCCGGGATGTCCCGGACCTCCTGGCTTCGCTGATTAACGATCTCGATCTGCCCCCCTTTCTCCCCGAGCTGGCCCGCTTGGAACTGGCCATCCACCAGATGGATTCGGCCCTGTCGATTCCTGATTCCGAAGTAAACGAGCCGCAAATCAATCCGACCTTGAAGAGCATTGAGCTGACCTGGCGCAATCTGCTCAACCTGACCGGTCGAGGGGATGATGACGGCGGGGCGCCGGCATTGGGGCGGGAGCTCATCTTTTTGTGGCGGCGGCCGGGCAGCGGCGAGCCGGCCATGAAGGTTGCCGATGACCAGGACCTGCTGGTTCTGAAGATCATTTTGGAAAATCTGCCGGCGGGGGAGGTGGCCAGGGCCGGAGAGGTCTCGGTCGCTTCGGTTGAATCCGCTGTGGAGCGGGGTGCCGAGCGCGGTCTTATCCTGCTTCCCTCTTCGCTCTTGCGGCGCGACCAGGTGGTTTTCCCGGAAAGTTGCGGGGCCGACCGGGAGCGTTTCGGCGCCGCCCGGGCCTTTGCCCTGCAGTGGCATCTGACCCAGGCCTGCGACCTCCACTGCCGTCACTGTTATGACCGTTCCAGCCGTGACTTTCTGGGGCTTGATCAGGCGGAGAGCGTCCTGGAGCGGCTCGAAACCTTCTGCCGGGACCGGCATGTCCGCGGCAGCATCTCGTTCTCCGGTGGTAACCCGCTGTTGTATCCCCATTTTTTTGAACTTTACCGGGCCGCGGCAGCGCGCGGCTTCAGGCTTGCCATCCTCGGCAATCCGACTACCGGGGAAATCCTGGAGAAGCTTGTCGCGATTCAACAACCGGTCCACTACCAGGTCAGTCTCGAAGGGTTGCCGGCCCATAACGATTATATCCGGGGCGAGGGCCACTTCGAGCGGACCATGAATTTTCTGGACCTGCTCGGGGAATACGGTATCTATTCGATGGTGATGCTGACCCTGACCAGGGCCAATCTGGATCAGGTTCTGCCTTTGGCCGAGATGCTGCGCGACAGGGTCGATTCCTTTACCTTCAACCGCTTGACCATGGTAGGGGAGGGGGCCGCCCTGCAATCGGTCGCGCCCGCCGATTTCCGGGAATTTCTGCCGGAATATCTTGCCGCCGCCCGGGAAAATCAGACGATCAGGCTGAAGGAAAACCTCTTCAACATTATCCGCCATCAAAAGGGACGGGACTTGTTAAGGGGATGCGCCGGGTACGGCTGCGGCGCGGCCTTTAATTTCCTGGCCCTGCTGCCGGACGGCGAGGTCCATGCCTGCCGGAAATTTCCCTCCCCGGTCGGCAATATTCTCAAGCAGGATCTGGCCGAGATTTATGACTCGGAGAAGGCTCGGGTTTTTCGCCAGGGCTGCAAGGCCTGCCGAAGTTGCGCGATCAGGCCCGCCTGCGGAGGATGCCAGGCGGTGAGCTACGGCATGGGGCTTAATC
>JBHEOZ010000017.1:0-366 GCA_046260555.1 Desulfurivibrionaceae bacterium | reverse complement strand
CGAGGATCTCGACCCTTACTGCTTTATTGATTCCGGAGATCGAATATGTTCAGGGTGAAAATTGTCGATAAAATCGCCGAGGAAGGGCTGGAGCTTTTTGGCGACCACTTCGCGGTAAGCGCGGACCAGGCGGATCCCCATGCCATCGTGGTGAGGAGCAGCGAGATCGACACCGACGCCTGGCCCTCCCTGCTCGCGGTAGCCAGGGCCGGGGCGGGGGTTAACAATATCACGGTTAAAAAGGCCACCGAGCGGGGGATCTGCGTGCTTAACGCGCCGGGGGCCAACGCCAACGCGGTGGCGGAACTGGTTTTTATCATGCTGGGGATCAGTGCCAGGAATATCCATCTGGGCATCGACTTCTGC
>JBHEOZ010000169.1:0-4589 GCA_046260555.1 Desulfurivibrionaceae bacterium | reverse complement strand
GGCCGCTGCTCTGCGCGGATCGGATTTTGGCTTAGCCATCCCGGCTCTTTTAGTGAATAGCGACCTTGCCGAACCTGAGGGCTTTGTTTTCGTTTATCTTCCTGTTTTAAAGATATAAATTATTTTCCAAGCCATGGATTTTTTCTTGCATTTAAAATAATTTGTGGATTATAGTGGATGAAAAGGGTTTAGTAGTGGATGGCTTTTCCTAATAATGAGGGGTGATTAACGAATGGAATCCTGTGTTTTTATCGGCACCCATGGCGCGGTGCTGGACGATAAATTCAGGATGGTAATGCCGGCTGGTTTCCGAAAGGACAACCCGCCCGAAGTGCTCAATGGCGATTTTTACATAACCCCCCATCGCGAAGGTTTCCTGATCGTCCGCCCGGCTCTGATCTGGGAAAAATACAAAAGTTCGATAATGGCGGACAACGGCATTGACAATGTTCAGAAGCGAAAATTCGTGCGTTTGCTTTGCAACAACTCGATGAAAATCAAACTGGACGGGCAGCACCGGATTGTTCTGAATCAGGGGCTGCGGCAGAAACTCGAGTTTTCCACCGATGAACCGCGCCAGAAAATAGTTGTGGTCGGCTGTGGTGATTTTCTGGAGATCTGGCCGGAAGATATCTACCGCGGCGAGGATGATTCGACCATGGAACTTTCCAATTTTATCGATACTTTCGACGGGCGTTAAGCGTTTACGAAAAGGGCAGCCGATGTTCAGCAGACATACACTTATAACCTCCCTTGATATCGGGGCCAGTTCGACAAAGGCGGTAATTGCCGAGACGGATGGCCGGGGTTATGTCGAGCATCTCGGCCATGGGCAAGTCGTCACCGCCGGCTTGAAGGATGACGTTATTAACGATATCCGGGCCCTGGGTGAGAGTATCGGCGCCTGTGTGGAACAGGCGGAAGAGATGGCCTCGGTCCGGGCCGGTTCCCTGGTGGTGAGCATCGGCGGGGAACACGTTCGCATCATGGAAAGCCGGGGGGGGATTCCTCTTCATCACGGCAGAGGTGACGGCCGCGGCAGATATATCAACCGCCAGGATATAAAAAAGGCAATCGATAACGCCGGAGCGGCGTCGCTTTCCGCCGATTTGCAGGTATTGCACATCCTGCCGATCAATTATTACGTCGATAACCAGAAGGTCAGGAATCCGGATGGCCTGAGTGGCGCCCGCCTTGATGTGGAGGTGAAGATTATTGCCGCCAAGCAAGCCGTCCTGAACTCTGTCGTCAAGGCGGCCGAATATGCCGACTGCCGGATCAGTAAATTCTGTTTTCGTCCCCTGGCCACCGGCCGGGCCGTGATGAGCATCCGGGAAATGGACATGGGCTGCTGCCTGATTGACGTCGGCGGGCGCCATACCGATATCGCCGTTTTCAAGGAAGGCAGGATGGTTTCCACGAAAACCCTGGCCCTTGGCGGCGAGAATATTACCGCCGATACCTGCAGCCTTTTTGAGATCGGGTGGGAGGAGGCGGAAAAAATAAAATTAACTTACGGACACTGCACGGCAAAATTGGCCGACGATGTCGAGTTCCAGGTGACCGGGGTCAGGGACGGGGCTTTGTGGCGGACCGTCCGGCAATCGGAGTTCGGAACCCAGGTAGTTCAGCCCAGGGTCGAGGAGATCGTCGAAGAGGCGATGAAGGTGATGTCCAATTCGGTCGACCAGGCGCAATTCCCGGGCGGAGTTGTGCTGACCGGAGGGGTAACCAGGATGCCCGGATTTGTCGGACTCGCATCGGCGATTTTACCGGCTGCGGTAAAGAGCGGTCTGAACAGCGGTCTTGAAAATATGAATGAGATTTCGGCCTCTCCCGATTTTTCCACTGCCCTGGGGCTTGTCCTCCTGGATATGGAAAGACGGATGAACCGCCGCGAAGATGTGATGGATAACCCCCTGTCTCGATGGTGCGGCAGGTTTTTACGAAAGATTCACACTGTATTATAAGTTAGTGACTTCAAGAGGTTTATTATGATTCCGGAAAATTCAGATTACCAATTTTGTCTTGCCGAGGAAGAAACGAAGACCAGAATGGTGGCGCTGGGTGTCGGCGGCATGGGCGGCAACGCCATGGAAAATCTTGCCGCAACCGGGATTGACGGACTGGAAATCTATTCGGTGAATACAGATATGCAGGCCCTGGGTAAATGTACCGGCAGCCGGCCCGTGCAGATCGGTTCCCGGCGAACGGCCGGTAAAGGCGCCGGCGGAAACAGTGAGACAGGTCGCCTTTCAGCCGAAGACGATATGGATTTATTGCGGGAGTTGGTGGAAGGCGCCGAGCTGGTCTTTATCGCGGCCGGTATGGGCGGCGGCACCGGCACCGGGGCCGCGCCGGTAATCGCCGGTATCTGCCGCGAATTGGGGATCCTCACGGTGGCCATAGTTACCACCCCCATGCTCTGCGAGGGTGAGAAACGGCTGAAAAAGTCCCGGCGGGGGCTCTCGGATCTTCGCAATCAGGTCGACTCGCTGGTGGTTATCGAAAATGAAAAGCTGTCCCTGATTATGGATAGCGATGACGTCTCAATTATCGAGGTATTCAGGAAAGCCGACAATGTACTGGTCGACGGGATTGCGGCGATTAACGTAATGATAAATTCCCATGGTTATATAAATCTGGATCTGGCCGATCTGCGCAATGTTCTGAAGCGTCCGTCGGAAAAAGATTGCGCGGATGCTCTGATTACAGTCGGCAGCGCCGAAGGTGAAAACCGGGCCGCGATCGCGGCGGCTCTGGCCATGGAGAATCCTCTTCTGGCCAACGGCGATATAAAAGGGGCAACCTGCCTGTTGATTAACGTCTCCGCCAATGAAAATATGGGATTGAGCGAAGCCCATGGCGCTGTTCAGGCCATCACTGATCAGGCGGGTGAGGGTGAGCGTGAGATATTTATGGGCATTGTCACCGATAATTCCCTGGGCGACAGGATGTGTGTGACGCTTATCGCCACCGGCTCACGATCCGCTAGGCGGCACAAGCTGTCCGGACCCGAAATTGTCCCGGAACCCCGGAGGATGGCGCCTGAACTCCGTGAAATCAAGAGTGAGGCGGTTCCATCTCCCGTTCAGCTGGATGAGGAAGGGGCCGGCCGCTTAACCTCGGGCGGTGCTTATCGCAATAAACGGTTCGGAGCCGACAGTATGGAAAATTTCGGCACATCTCCTCTTGTTGCCCATGACGAGTGGCAGCTCCCCGCCTACTCCAGGCGGCAATGCCGTTACTCTGATCTCGATGCGTCACCGGCGATGGAACAAGTATCCGCGGATGGAATCCGCGAGGAAATCAACGCTCTCAAGCGGAGCCGGGGGAAAAATCCCCGAATCTGTCGTGAACCGGCCCTGCGCCTGGCCTGTTGACCAATCCTTTTCATTTGCCCTCCCGCCTGTCGAGTACGGTCCCCCTTTACCGGATTCGGCGGGCGGGTTTTCTTGTCGATAATCCCCATCCTGTTCAGAATTTCTGTTCCGTTTGCCGTAAAGTCCACCTTGCCGTGCATCCCCCCGGGTTATTCCAGATAATTTCCTGCCCCAATTGATCCTCGATTGCTTTTCTACACCTTTAAGGGCTATATTGGTGACTTGTTTTTATCCTGGAAAATACTGGAGAATTTTATGGCTGCCGTCCTGCGGGAAGAAAAAGCATCCCTGGTAAGGGCTGTATTCAGCAGGAGGATGTTGATCTGCTGTTTTAACGGATTAGCGGCGGGGATGCCGCTGTTTTTCCTTTATCACCTGATTCCGGCCTGGTTGAGATCGGAAAATGTCGATCTGAAAACGATCGGCCTTTTTTCCCTGGTCGGCATTCCCTACACCTGGAAGTTCGTCTGGTCGCCAATCATGGACCGCTATATTCCCCCTTTCCTGGGAAGGCGGCGGGGCTGGATGTTGATTACCCAGGTCTTTCTCCTGATTTCCATGGCCTCGATGGGATTTTTTGATCCGGTCAACAGCATATGGCTGATCGCCGCTCTGGCCACGACCGTGGCTTTCTTCTCGGCAAGTCAGGATGTGGTCCTCGACGCCTACCGCCGGGAATTGCTACCCGAGGAGGAACTGGGGCTCGGCAATTCAATGTATGTCAACGGCTATCGGGCCGCGGTTTTTATCCCCGGCGGTTTAGGCCTCATCCTCGGCGACTATCTGCCCTGGCCCGCGGTGTTCGTCATCATCGGCTCCTTCATGTTGATCGCGATAATCAAGACCCTCTTGATTAAAGAAGCCCGGAAGACCATCGCGGCGCCAAAAAACCTGCACGAAGCGGTTGTAAAGCCTTTTATGGAGTTCTTCGGCAGAGACGGCGGAATCAGACACGGCCTGTTGATCCTGGCCTTTCTCTTCCTCTACAAGATTGGCGACAATATGGCGACGGCCCTCTCTACCCCTTTCTATCTGGATATGGGTTTTTCTAAAACCGTTATCGGCTCTCTGGTCAAATTGATCAATTTCTGGGCGATGATAATCGGTTCATTTATCGGCGGGGCTACTATTTATAAGATCGGCATCAATCGCTCCCTCTGGATTTTCGGGGTGGTGCAGATGGTGTCGATCCTCGGTTTTGCCCTG
>JBHEOZ010000168.1:1874-4597 GCA_046260555.1 Desulfurivibrionaceae bacterium | reverse complement strand
ATTATAACCGCTTCAATCCCGGCGGAGGGATGGATCATCGTCTCGCTGCGGATATTCCTGATCGTGCCGACTATCCCCATCAGAAGCTCCGCCCGGTTTTCGGCGTTATCGTCCTCCCAGGCCAGGTTGGCCACCGGGTAGAGTTCACGCATTATCGACTTGCGTTGCCCCGGCAGCACGCTCCAGAGCTCTTCGCTGACGAAGGGGGTGAAGGGATGGATCAGTTTGACCACCGATTCCAGGACCGTGAACAGCACCGCCCTGGCCTGAGCGGCGGCCGCCTGGTCATCGCTGTAGAGATCCGATTTGATCCACTCCAGGTACCAGTCGCAGAACTCATGCCAGACGAAATGATAGATCGCCGAGGTGGCCTCGTTGAAATGGTAGCCGTCCAGGGCGGTCCTGACCGCGGTGACCGTATGGCTGGTCCGGCTCAATATCCAGCGGTGGGGCAGGGCGAGTTCATCGTAGTCGATATCTTTCAGGGCGCCGGGGTCGCAATCGCCGATATGCATCATCGAAAAGCGGGCCGCGTTCCAGATCTTGTTGATGAAATGGCGGTAGCCCTCGATCCGCTCTTCGTCGAGACGGATATCGCGGCCCTGGGCGGCAAAGGCGGCCAGGGTGAAGCGAAAGGCGTCGGTGCCGTAGGTGTCCATGACCTCCAGGGGGTCGATGACGTTGCCGGTCGATTTCGACATCTTCTTGCCGTCCTTGTCCCGGATCAGGGCGTGCAGATAGACATCCTTGAAGGGAACCTCATCCATGACGTGCAGCCCCATCATCATCATCCTGGCGATCCAGAAGAAGAGGATATCAAAGCTGGTGATCAGGACCGAGGTCGGATAAAAGGTGGCAAGCTCCGGGGTTTTGTCGGGCCAGCCCAGGGTGGAGAAGGGCCAGAGCGCCGAGGAGAACCAGGTGTCCAGGACATCGGTCTCCTGGTCGAGCTTACTTGAGCCGCAGGCCGGGCATGCGCTCGGGTCTTCGGTCTCGACGATAACCTGGCCGCACTCCGCGCAGGTCCAGGCCGGAATCCGGTGCCCCCACCAGATCTGCCGGGAGATGCACCAGTCCCGGATGTTGTCCATCCAGTTGTAAAATGTGTTGTACCAGGTCTTGGGCATCAGCCTGATCCGCTCGTCGCGGACCGCGGCCACCGCCTTATCGGCCAGGGGCTTGACCGATACGAACCACTGTTCGGAGGTGATCGGTTCAACCACGGTTTTACAGCGGTAGCAGTGGCCGACCCCGTGCTGATAATCCTCGATCGATTCCAGGAAGCCCTGTTCCTTGAGATCGGCGACGATCTGCCGGCGGCATTCGAAGCGGTCGAGACCGGCGTAAATGCCCGCCGCCTCGTTCATCACCCCGTGCTGATCCATGATCTTGATCAGTTCCAGGTTGTGGCGCTGGCCGATCTCGTAATCGTCCCGGTCGTGGGCCGGGGTAACTTTTAAGGCGCCGGTGCCGAATTCGCGCTGGACATGGTGGTCGTGGACGATCGGGATGATCCGCTCGCTCAGCGGTAGTTTCACCGCCATGACCGGGAGGTTATTGTAGCGTTCGTCATCAGGATGGACCGCCACGCCGGTGTCGCCGAGCATGGTCTCCGGCCGGGTGGTCGCCACCACCAGGTGGCCGCTGCCGTCGGCCAGGGGATAGCGGATATGGTAGAGCTTGCCGTTGGTCGGTTCGTGCTCCACCTCGTCGTCGGCCAGGGCCGTATGGCAGCGCGGGCACCAGTTGACGATATAATCGCCCTTGTAGATCAGCCCTTCCTTATATAGCCGGACGAAGACCTGGCGCACCGCCTTCGACAGGCCCTCGTCCATGGTGAACCGTTCCCGGTCCCAGTCGCAGGAGCTGCCCAGCCTTTTGAGCTGGTTGATGATGGTGCCGCCTTTTTCCTCGCGCCACTGCCAGACCCGTTCGATGAATTTCTCCCGGCCGAGATCGTGCCGCGACTTGCCCTCCTCGGCGAGCTGGCGCTCCACCACGTTCTGGGTGGCGATGCCGGCATGGTCGGTACCATACACCCAGACCGTGTTGCGTCCCTGCATCCGGCGCCAGCGCACCAGGATGTCCTGGAGAGTATTGTTCAGGGCGTGGCCGACGTGGAGAACCCCGGTGACGTTGGGCGGCGGGATCACGATGCAGAACGATTCCCGGTCGGGTTCCATGGTGGCCGCGAAAGCCTTCTCCTTTTCCCAGACCGCGAGCCATCTTTCCTCGACCGCTTTGAATTCGTAGCCTTTGGCAAGTTCCGGTTTATTATCGCTGTTGCTGTCGGATGTCATCCTACTTAACGCTCCATGGTTGGGGTAAGAATATATTGGTATAGGTTTCCAGGGCGTAATGATCGGTCATCCCGGCGATGAAGTCGCAGACCTTGCGGTCACGGCTGGTCTCGGCGGAGTAGTCGATCGAATCGTCCAGATACTCGTCATTTTCCTGAAAATAGTAATATAGTTCCCGGAGGACCTTCTGGCCCTTGATGAAATCGTCGTGGACCCGGTGGGCCTCATAGACGTTTTCATAGAGAAAGGATCGTAAATCGGTAATCGCGGTCATCACCGCTTTGCTCATGGTCAGCCTTTCGCCGCCGTTCGGGGCGGTATTGGTGATCAGATCGCGGACCATCGCCCCGATCCGGGCGGAATTGGATCTGCCCAGCAGGTTGTGAATGTCATTCGGGATGCTTTCCTCGTCGAGAATATTGG
>JBHEOZ010000168.1:0-1864 GCA_046260555.1 Desulfurivibrionaceae bacterium | reverse complement strand
CCCGCCATATCATCCGGCAGGACTTCCATGCGGCCTTTGGAATGCTTGAGGATGCCGTCCCTGACCTCATGGCTGAGATTTAACCCCTGCCCCTTTTTTTCGAGAATGTCGACCACCCGCATGCTCTGTTCGTAATGGCGGAAACCGCCGGGATAAAGCTCGCTCAGCACCGACTCGCCGGCGTGGCCGAAGGGGGTATGGCCCAGATCATGGGCCAGGGCGATGGCCTCTGTCAGATTTTCGTTGAGCCTCAAGGCTGAAGCTATGGTCCGGGCGATCTGGGCGACTTCCAGAACATGGGTCAAACGGGTCCGGTAATGGTCGCCGGTGGGGGCCAGGAATACCTGGGTCTTGTGCTTCAGGCGGCGGAAGGTCTTGGAGTGGATGATCCGGTCGCGGTCGCGCTGGAAGGCCAACCGGATGTCGCATTGGGGTTCCTCGCGACGGCGGCCACGGCTGTCCCTGCTTAAACAGGCATAGGGTGAGAGGGTCCGGGCCTCCCGCTCCTCCATCTCTTCTCTGATTGAGTTGCTCATCGATTAATTTTGAAAAGTTAGGATTGGATGAATTAAACAGCATCGAATCTAATCTGGTTAAATTACTGAAAACGCAGAATTTACAGGCAAAAAGGACTGTGGTCAAGGAGAAGGTCGTTTCAGCAGTAATTGAGCTGTTGCGGTGCGGGGTCGGGATTTTTCAAGACAATATTTCTTCAGGCAAATCCGGGCAGCTGATCGGAGTCGGAAAGTTGCAAGAGGTGGTGGTGAGGTTGATGGAGGGGGGATTCAACCGACCTGGATGATCTACCCGGAATTATTATGGGCCTTGCCGTAAAATTTTGTCGCGTACTCCCTGACCATCCTTCTCGCCGAAAACCTGGCGCCGTTGGCCTTGATGGCATTTTTCATGATCCGTACCCAGCCCGTCGGGATGCCATTGTCCGAGGTGCGGTAATAGAGCGGGATGATTTCTTCTTCGAGAAGGCGGTAAATCGCCTCGCGGTCGGCATCGGTTCTGTCGCCCGCTTCCGCCTCGCCGCCGAAGGCCCAGCCATTTTCTCCGTTGAAGCCTTCCAGCCACCAGCCGTCCAGGATGCTGAGGTTGGGAACGCCGTTCAATGCCGCCTTCATGCCGCTGGTGCCGCAGGCCTCCATCGGCGGCAGGGGGTTGTTCAGCCAGACATCGACGCCGTGGACCAGGTACTGGGCGAACTGCTCGCCGTAATCCTCGACGAAGGCGAGCCGCCCGCAGAAATCCTGGTCCCGGCAGGCGTTGAAGATGCGCTGCAGGATCATCTTGCCCGGATCGTCGGCCGGGTGCGCCTTGCCGGCATAGATGATCTGGATTGGCCGCCAGCGGTCCTGGAGCATCTTCTTGAGCCGGTCGAGGTCGGAGAGGATCAGGTCGGCCCTTTTATAGGTGGCGAAACGTCTGGCGAAACCGATGGTCAGCACGGTGGGGTCCAGGAGGGCGCCGCCGGTGATGGCTATCGAGGCGTTCGCCTTTTCCCTGGACCAGCGTAGCCGCGATCTTTCCCGGATGATATCGAGGAGCTTTATTTTCAGCCATATATGGGTCTGCCAGAGCTCTTCATCGGGGATCTCTTCGACCATTTCCCAGACATGCGGGTTGGCGTGGTCATCCAGCCACTCCGGACCCAGATAGCGGTTGAACAGCAGTTCCATCTTGGGTTCAATCCAGGTCGGAACGTGAACGCCGTTGGTGATGTATTCAATCGGGCCATCCCCGGCGCTTTTGTCGGGCCAGAGGTCCCGCCACATCTCGTTGGCAACCTCGGCATGCCGTTTGCTGACCCCGTTTTTGAAAGCCGAGAGGCAGAGGGCGAAGGCGGTCATGTTAAAGC
>JBHEOZ010000167.1:449-4601 GCA_046260555.1 Desulfurivibrionaceae bacterium | reverse complement strand
ACGCGGCGCCGGTCCGCTTGTCCAAATCTGCACCACTGCTGAACGGTTACAGTCCGGTGGTTTTGGATACTTTGGCGCCGCCCCGGTGAACGGTTACGATTATTCAAGCAATAAGCCGGCAAGCCCTTCCTTCGACAGGCTCAGGGGGTCCGGTAAAGATTGCGGATAATATCACCCTTGCCGATCACTCCGACCAGTTTGTCGCCGTTCACGACCGGCAGGATATGGAGATTGCGATCGGACATGATGGTGGCGATTTCCGACATCGGCGTATCTTCGTTTACGGTGACGATCTCTTTGGAGAAGATGTCCTTGACCCTGGTTCCCGTCATCTTCTTGATCTCCCGGTCGAGCTTGGCGGGATTTTCCAGGAAAATCACGCTGTCCAGGATGGTCATGATGCCGGGGATGTGGACATTTTTGCTCTGGTCGATAAGGTCGCTTTCGGTCACCACCCCCAGCAGTTTTCCAGAATCGTCCACCACCGGCGCCCCGCTGATCCTTTTTTTCCAGAACAGGTTGGCCAGATCGATTACCTCCGTTTCCGGTCCTACAGCGATGACTTCCCGGGTCATTATCTCTTTGGCGGTGAGCATTGATGGTCTCCAAGGTTGGTATTGATTATTGATAAACTCGCAAAAAGTCGGGAAAAGCTGTCATTACGAACGCATGTGAGAAATCTTGTTCTTTAACTTATTGTTACTATTAAGATTTCTCCCTTTGGTCGAAATGACATTAAGGCGATCTCGACTTTTTGCGACGCCATCAGCTTTATACCCACAGGGCATAAGTTTCGTTGAACAGACGAGTTGCTCAACTCAGCTTTAAACGAGTTCAGAAATTATCGCCGGCAGTTTGTCGGCCAGTTCCGAGGCCAGCAGTCCGGTCCGGATGCCGAGCTCTTCGCTTAAGCGATCGGCGGCCAGACCATGCGCATAAACGGCGAGTCTGGCCGCGTCCCATGGGTTCACGCCCTGGGCCAGCAGACTGCCGATGAATCCGGCCAGGACATCGCCGCTGCCGCCGGACGCCAGGATCGGATTGCCGGTCAAGTTAATGGCGGCCCGGCCATCGGGGGCGGCGATAATGGTGCCGGCGCCCTTAAGAACCAGGATCACCTGGTGGTTCCTGGCGAATTCCCGGGCGATTTCCAGACGATTCTCCTGGATCTCCCGGCTTGATTTGCCGGTCAATCGGGCCATTTCGCCGGGGTGGGGAGTCAGGATCCGGGGGCCGGCCCCGATTTTCAGCCGGGCAGGATCATCGGCCAGTAGATTGAGTCCGTCGGCATCGACCACCATCGGCAGCGGCAGTTTTCGGTAGAGTTCTGCGACCAGCCTGCCGGTTGCTTCGTTAGCGCCCAAACCAGGCCCCATGACCAGCGCCTGCTTGTCTGCCAGAAAATCCGTTAATAGTTGCAAGTCCCGATCGGTGGCATAACCTTCATTCGAAGAGGACAGGGGCAAGGTCATCGCTTCGGGCAGGGCGGTTTCAAAAACGGCGGAGAGGTCGGCGGGGGAACAGATCGTTACCAGGCCGCTCCCGGAGCGCAAAGCTCCCCGGGCACAGAGCAGGGCGGCCCCGGTTTTGCCCCGGGATCCGGCCAGCACCGCAAGATGGCCGTAAGTGCCTTTATGGGAAGCCGGCGCTCTTTCCGGAACCAGGCCGCATATCGAGTGGTTTTCCAATACTTCGATCTGTAAATCCCCGGCCTCGACAATTTGAGGTGGAATGCCGATGTCAACCACCACCAGGATACCGGTCATTTCCGGGCCGATCCCGGTGAAATGGCCCGGTTTGGCGAGGCCGCAGGTTACGGTCAGGTCCGCTTTGATCGAAATGCCCCGGGGGACGCCCCGGTCACTGTCCAGGCCGGAGGCGATATCGACGCTTACCACCGGCGCCGCCGCCCGGTTTATCATTTCGATCACCTGGGCCAGGTAGCCTTTTACCGGCCGGGTAAGGCCGATGCCGAAGATCGCGTCGATGATCAGATCGCTCCGGGTCAGGTGATTTTCAAGTCCATGCAATTCCTCTTTACCGGTTACCGGGTAAATTGGAATATTGAGATTCTCAACGATTTTAAGATTGACGGCGGCGGCGCCCTTGATCTTTTCGGGTTCGGCCGGCAGGAACACAAAAGGCATCCCGCCCCGCTGGAGAACATGCCGGGCGATAACCAGCCCGTCGCCGCCGTTATTGCCCCGGCCCGCGGCAATCATCACCGTGCGGCCGGCCAGGTCGCCGTACATCTCCATGATGGCCTGGACCGCGCCGATTCGGGCATTTTCCATCAGGACAAGGTCCGGAATGCCGCAGGTTTCGATGGTCTCCTTATCCAGTTGCCGCATCTGCTCGGCATATGCCAGCTTCACTGATCCTGTTCTCCTTGTCCGGCGCTGCTTTGAACTTGGAATTCACTATAATCCATAAGGTGTGGCTGGTACAGAGGGAGGGGGAGGTCCTTTGTCGTTTTTCCCCGCATATTAAGGATGACAAGTTCGCAAAAAGTCAAAATCAAGTCATTGCGAGCGTAGCGAAGCAATCCAGAAACATCTAACTAGTTGAAAATACTGGATTGCTTCGACGCTTCGCTCCTCGCAATGACGTGGCAAATCAGTTTTTGCGAATTTATCAAGGATGATGAGTTCGCAAAAAGTCAGGGGATGGCGTCGCAAAAAGTCGCGATCGCCACAATGTCATTTCGACCAACGGGAGAAATCTTATACCGCAAGGGCATAAGTCTCGTGCGAACAGACAAGCTGCTCAAATCGGCTTTAATAGTTCCAGTGCGTTAAAGAACAAGATTTCTCATATGCGTTCGAAAAAGGTTATTCTATTGCAGACAGGTGAATCGGTCAAACTGATTCGCCGCATGGTATGTCTCTCTGTCTTGCCTTGCCGGTCTTTACGGAGGACAGGGCAGGGAGGTGGTGAAGGTCCAGGAATGAGGTTCGGCGAGGTTGAGACCGGCGGTATTGGTTATCCCGGTGGTTACGGTTACCGTGTAGGAACCGACCAGATTTATTGAAGGTGTAAAAAGAGCGATAGTGCTGCTGCTTGGAGAGATTTCCCAGGTGCCGGCGTTGGCAGCCAGCTGTGCCTCCTCATCGTTGTCATAGATGATAAACGATTGCGGGGTGACCGAGGATGCCTCGATCGGATCGTCGAACGCCGCGGTGACCGCGCAGACATGGGTGACTATTCCTTCGGGAGGATCACCTTCAAGGAATTTGGGCGGAGTAGTGTCTTCTTCTTCAATCGTTGTCGGGTAGTCACCTTCAACAGACCCCCCGCAAGCGGGAAGAAAGAGAGCTACCATGCCAAACGATAAAACGACTTTCAGGAAATTCATAGAATTGATTGCTTAATAATTTGTAGCTTCGATCAGAAGCGATGATTCCGGGGTGATTCCCAGGCTATATTCTTCGGCATCTTTCATGTCGATTTCCTGCCGGTCGGCTTCGTTAATCAGTTTTACTTCGCTTTCCGCGGGCAGGTCAGCCGGATTCCAGCTTAGCGTAACCGGTTCGCCGGTCTGGCTGCTGATAACGAGCCGCCACACTTTATAAGATCCCATCCCTCTGATGTCACGCCAGAAAGAGTCTTCTTCGTTTAAAAAATATACCTGCATGGTTCCCGACAGCATGGCCGGCACGTCGTAAAGTCCGTCGGCAAGATCGGTGGCGTCCGGCTGCTGGCCAAAGGCCAAAGTGCTCGCGGCCCGGTCGGAACTCACCTTGATACCCGCCTCCCATCCTTCCATAGCCGAGGCCGAGGATAAGGTTGCAGCCGCCAGAAAGCACGTCAGGAAAAGGGATATGATTATCTTTTTCACCGCTGGATCCCCGTTTATGGTTTGGTAAAGATTAACTTGTATGTCGAGCTGTCGTCCACCTTAAAATATATCCAGTAACCGAGCCAGGGTGTGAGCTCCGCATCCGGATCGGCGCCGGCGCTTTCGTAACCGTATTGAGATCCCCAGTCGGTACCCTTGAAATAGTAGATACCGTTGAACACCCAGTTTATGGAAGCGGCTTCCGTCCAGCTGATTGGCACTGCGGAGTCCTTCCGGATTTGCAGGTCTTTCAGCGGGATCGGCTTCGGGTAGGGATTGCTGATAATATTCCAGCCGGTCTGTAGATCCAGGGT
>JBHEOZ010000167.1:0-439 GCA_046260555.1 Desulfurivibrionaceae bacterium | reverse complement strand
AAGATCCATGGTTACGCTCGGGTCGGTTATCTCGGGGTTGTCATTAAGCGAGGTCGACAGGGTCTGATTCTCGGAATCGCCGATCACGAAATAACCTTCACCCGGAATGGGAGTATAGCTGTTGTCCCTGGGCACGAACTCGCCTTTATTGTAGTCCCCCCGCAAGCCTCCGGATTGCCAGCCGAAAACATCGGTTGCGCCAAGATTGTCCTGAAAGGCGCCATCGCTTCCGGAAAGATCCCTGGCAATGCCGAGCATATTGGGGCCGTTCAGAAGATAGATGATCGGCTCTTCGAGGTTGAGGCTGCTGGTCAATACCACGCCGCCGCTGTCCCGGACTTCGAAGTGGTAGTTGTAGACCGGGGCGGGCCCGAGCTGAATGGCCAGATTGCAATCGACTGCCGAGGAGAAATCCGGGGCGGCGCCGCAATCCATTTGC
>JBHEOZ010000166.1:0-4621 GCA_046260555.1 Desulfurivibrionaceae bacterium | reverse complement strand
GGCCCGGCTTACGTACACGAGGTACGCGGCGCCGGTCCGCTTGTCCAAATCCGCACCACTGCTGAACGGTTACAGTCAGGCGGTTTTGGATACTTTGGCGACCGACCCGGTGAACGGTTACGTCAAATGAAGAGACCCTTTTTAAAATAATCGCGGGGGCTTGTCAACAACAATTATCCCGATCATTTCAGGCATTGCCGGCCGAATTCCTCCGCTTTTTTCAAGGTTTCGGTCTGCCTGGCCATCTCCCCGCGTTTGTCGACGCCGCGGACCAGAAACTCGCCGCCGTAGACCAGTCCCATCGCGTCGTAGGCGTATTTCATGGTCAGGATCGCCCCTTCGAAAACCCTTTCGCCCCTGGTGGCCGCCACCGCCACCAGGTAACCCTTGCGGTCCGGATCCTGCTGCCAGGTTCCCTTCTCGACCTGGAGGTGCTTGCGGTTCCACAAGGCCTGGCAGCGGTCGACGAAGGCCTTGGCCTGGGCGGTGATCGAGTAAAAGTAGATCGGCGAGGCCAGAATCACCCGGCGGGCCGACTCGATCTTTTCGTAGAGAGGGATCATCTGGTCTTCCACGACACAATGGCCGGTCTGATCGCAGCCGCCGCAGCCGATGCAGGGGGACAATTCCAGAGAGGCAAGGCGAACGATTTCATAGGATCCCCCCTCTCCTTCAATGCCGCGGCAAATCGCCTCGACCAGGATCTCGGAATTGCCTTTTTTGCGGGGACTGCCCAAAAGAACCAGAACTTCACTCATGCTCTTCCTCCGGATTTTCACGCAACTCTTCATCCCTGCCGAGCCGGTTGTAGAATTCCGTCTCATCCTTGAGCCACCGCGCCGCTTCACGGCTGATGAACCGGGGTGCGCAGCGCCAGCGCCAATTGCCTTCCGAAGTACCGGGCGTGTTCATCCGGCAATCATTGCCGAAACCCAGCACGTCCTGCATGGGAAAGATGGCGATCGCCGCCACCGAGGCCATGGCGAGGCGGATCAGCTCGCGGCTGATCTCGCCTGATTCGGTGCGCAGGTAGCGTTTGACCTTCTTCCTGGTTTCGTCGCCGACCTGGTCGCCGCCAAACCAGCCCAAGGTGGTGTCGTTGTCGTGGGTGCCGGTATAGACCACCGAGTCGATTGACTGGTAGTTATGGGGCAGATAGGGATTTTTGGAGTCGGAGTCGAAGGCGAACTGGAGAACCTTCATGCCTGGAAAACCGAACCGGCGACGGAGTTCGAAAACTTCCGGAGTAATCTGACCCAGATCCTCGGCGATGATCGGCAGCTCGCCGATGTGTTTCGCCATTTCATCGAAAAACTCCGCTCCCGGTCCCTTGCCCCAGTTGCCGTTGACCGCGGTTTTCTCTTCGTAATCGATTTCCCAGAAGGATTCGAACCCGCGAAAGTGGTCGATTCGGCAGATATCGGCGATCCGGAACATCGCCTTGAACCGCTCGCCCCACCAGTCGTACAACCGGCGGTTTACCCGGCCGTCAACCCGCCAGCGATAGAGGGGATTGCCCCAGCGTTGACCGGTCTCGCTGAAGTAGTCCGGCGGCACTCCGGCGACCTTGACCGGCAGCAGGCTGTCGGGATCGAGCCGGAAGCAATCGGGATTGGCCCAGACATCAACGCTGTCGTGGCCGACATAGATGGGGATATCGCCGACCATGGCCACATCCCTGGAATTGGCGTAGCTCCGCAACTCATCCCATTGATGGAAAAAAAGGTATTGACGGAAAAGGTGAAAATCGATGCGCTCGGCCAGCTTCAGGCGCCAGGAGTCCATGGCCTCCGGATCCCTGCCGGCAATTGCGGCCGGCCATTTATACCAGGGCAGTTGATCGTGCCGTTCCCGGAGGGCCGCGAAAAAAGCGAAGTTGACAAGCCTCGTTTCCCGGTCGCGGAAAGCACGGTAGGCTTCACTTTTGCCGCCGTCGACAAAGGCTTTGTATGCCCGGGTCAGGATTTGCCCGTTGAATTCGATCACCCGCTCGAAATCGACCTCGTATTCGCTGAAATCGGGGGCGGCGTCAAGCTCGGCCCGGCCGACAAGCCCCTCTTCGGCCAGCTGGTCGAGATCGATGAAAACCGGATTGCCGGCAAAGGCCGAAAATGACATGTAAGGCGAATAGGAAGCGATTTCGGAGAATGGCCCCACGGGCAGAAACTGCCAGTAACGCTGTTCGGCCTCGGCCAGAAAATCGACGAACTGCCGGGCCGGCGCCCCGAGATTGCCGATACCGTAACGGCCCGGCAGGGAAGATATATGGAGGAGCACACCACTGCCCCGGGTCATCTCCATTGAAAGCACCTTTGATGAGTTCACGAATAGCAAAACTTAAGTCGTTGCAAGCACGCGGTAAAGCAATCCCAAAAAGATGTAACTAGTGTCTGTCCATGGCGAGGTATCTAACTGAATTAATTGTGAAAAATCGCCTTTTTGGGGTGGCGTTTTTGGGATTATCCAGTATGATTAATCGTGTAACCCATTAATTTTACGCAATTAATCATTTCATGGAGGCCAAAAACGATGCGAAAAAAACGCAACCAGCAGCTCCCTCTGGCAGAGGTAACCGCTGACCACCCCAAGGCGAAAGAGTTGGCCACAATCGACAAAATCCTTGTCGCTAACGATAGCATATTGGGGCTTGCCATACAAGACCTTGGTACACCGGGTAACGTTGTCGGCGCCAATGGCATGACCGCCGAGCAAGTGGTCAGGGCTGCGCTGATCAAACAGATTGAAGGGTTCACTTATCGTGAGCTCGCCTTCCATCTGGCTGACTCCCGTGCCTACAGCCGGTTTTGCCGGATTGGAATCGGCAGGACTTTCAAGAAGTCGGCCCTGAATGCAGGAATCAAGGCTATTTCGCAAAGGACCTGGGAGCAGATCAACAGGGTGATTGTAGAATATGCCGGGCAGCAGGCCATCGAGGCGGGGCGCAAGGTGAGAGTCGACTGCACGGTGGTCGAGTCGAATATCCATGCGCCTTATGACTCGGAATTGCTCGTTGACTCAACCCGAGTCCTGGCCCGTTTTTTGTCCAGGGCGAAGGCCGAGTTGCCTGGGATCGTTTTCTCCTTTCGCGACCACTGCCGCCGGACAAAACGTCGAAATCTCGAGATCATGAATTCCAAAAATAATGAAGGGAGGGCGAAGCCATACAAAGATCTGATCGAAATGACCGAGAAGACGATCGGCTATGGCGAAAATGCCTTGAAGACTCTGTCGGCATATAGCCCTACGACCCTGGAAGGGCATGGGTTAAAGGCCGAGACAATCCAGGGACTGAATCACTATCTGCCTCTCGCCCGGCAGGTTATATGCCAGACCAGGCGAAGGGTACTGCTGGGAGAATCAGTGCCGGCCCCGGAGAAAATCGTCTCGATCTTTGAACCTCATACGGACATCATCCGCAAGGATCGTCGTGACACCTATTACGGTCACAAGATCTGCATTACCGGAGGCGCCTCGAATCTGATCCTGGATTGCGTTGTCCTGGACGGTAATCCGGCGGACTCGGAATTAACCGAAATGATGCTGCAAAGACAACAGGAGATCTACGGTCGACCTCCTCTCAAGGCCGCTTTCGACGGAGGGTTTTCGTCGCAGGAAAATTTGGCGAAGGCGAAGGATTCGGGAGTGAAGGACGTGTGCTTTTCCAAAGGCAGAGGGCTTGCCGAGGAAGACATGTGTCGAAGCTCCAGGGTTTACAAAGGGCTACGCAACTTTCGTGCGGGAATCGAGTCGGGGATATCCTGGCTGAAACGGAGCTTCGGTTTGGGAAGATGTACCTGGAAAGGAATTGAGTCGTTTAAGAGCTATGTCTGGGCCTCTATCGTATCGGCAAACTTGTTGACGATTGCACGTGCCCAAACGGCTTAGCCTTTATTACCGCAACCTTGCTGTATCCCCTTACAAGGGAGAGGTGCGCCTGATTGCGGCGGGATTGAGAGCAAATCAGCGTGGGGGAAACCCATGGTAAAAATTGGAACGGAAACGGAGTCGTGAATGAAGCATTTTTTGCGCTAGGCTTTTGCTGCCGATTTCCGCTTATGGCCATTTCCGGACAGACACTAGCTAACTTCACATAGTCTGGGACTTCACATAACACTTCCATCTGCTTCTCCGTTGCAATCGGATAGAGCTATCCCGCTTTATGAGACGTCTCTTAACCGGCTATGCGGTAAATTTTAATCAGCGCCATCGTCGAAGCGGGCATCTGTTCCAGAACCGTTATAAATCGATTATCTGCGAAGAGGAGGTCTATCTTCTCGAATTAATTCGCTATATTCATCTTAACCCTTTGAGAGCGGAAATCGTTTCAGATCTGGAATTTCTCGGCGCCTATCCCTGGTGCGGGCATGCGGTACTGCTGGGGAAGGGGAAGCTTGTCGGTCAGGTCACCGATGAGGTATTACGGCTGTTTGGTGAAAATCTTTCGGATGCTCGGAGAAACTATCGGCAGTTTGTCGCTGATGGCGTTCCTCTTGGAAAGCGGCCGGAACTGGTCGGAGGTGGTTTGCGCAGAAGTCAGAAGGCTTCCGGTTTGGGAGAGGAGATGGAAAGTTTTGATGACCGGGTGTTGGGGAGTGGAGCTTTTGTTGAGGCACTCCAGCAT
>JBHEOZ010000165.1:615-4636 GCA_046260555.1 Desulfurivibrionaceae bacterium | reverse complement strand
TTTACCAATCCTGAAGTTGGAGGAATTCTGCAGGCTATGGCTGCTGGTGGCGCTCCAACGACTATGTTGACGGATACTATGGTTAACGCGCAAAGTCTCGTCGGTTTAATGAAAAATCTTTCTCCCGCTGCACGGGCGGCCATTTTTAGCAATATGGGCTATAATCCTGATTCCGCCACCTCCTATGAAAACGACACCATCTACACCAACCGCCTCCGCCTGAATATGCGGGCCCAGGCCATGGAGAATCTGGAGTTCAAGGCCAGATTGGCCATGTACAAGGTCTGGGGCATGCAGAACAATGCGGTTGACTATACCTATAACAACGGTCAGGGCGGCGGCGCCTATATGCTTAGTTCCCTCGCCTTTGACGGCAGCTCCGCCAGGCAGCCCGAGGATAATATCCTCCGGGTCGACCGCGCCTTTATGAACTGGAACAATATCGGCGGGGCGCCGGTCTGGTTTTCCATCGGCCGGCGGCCGGTCACCTCCGGGCCTCCCGCCCACATCCGCATGGGGCTTGACAAGAAGATGGCCACCCCGGTCGCTTACATGGATTATCCCTTCGACGGTCTTTCTCTGGGTTACGCCTACTGGAACCTGTTCGGGATCGAGGACATGCCCGGCCGGATCCGTCTCTGTTACGGCCGTGGTTTTGAGGGCGGCCCCACCGAGGACGGCGGCGGCATCAACGATGTCGATTTCGGCGGGATCAGCTGGGATGTCTTCAAAAAGGGCGACCGCTTCCTGAACTTCCAGTCCTTCGGCGCCTTCAATATGTTCAACGTCCCTGATAATGTTAATTTTGTTAACCCGCTTGAATTCGCGACCTGGGAAGACGATAACACCCAGTACAATCCTCTCGATCCGAGCCAGGACCTGATGCTGAATCGCACCAACCTGGGTGATATCTTTCACACCTCGGCGGTCTATATGAGCAAGTTCCAGAACCTCAACTACTTCCTGACCGTGGGCTGGAGCCGCACCAAGGCCCGGGGCATGGACGAGCTCGGTACCAGCCTGCTCGGGTCCTGGTGGGAAGAGCCGGAAGATCGCGACGGTTATTCCACCCTGGTCGGAGTGCGCTACGATATGGATGACCTCGGTCTGAAACTGGGGGCCGAGTATAACTGGGGTTCCGAGTACTGGATCTCTTTCACCCCCGGTCATGACGATCTTTATGCCTCCAAGCTTGCAACCCGCGGTAACGTCTTCGAGCTTTACGCCGTTTACGATATCCCGGCCGGCGATAAAATCTCCAAGTTCTCCGACGCCTTCTTCCGTCTCGGTTATCAGCATTACGAGTATGACTATACCGGCAGCGGATTCTGGCTGGGCAAACCCCAGGATATCGATGAGTTGCAAAACGATCCTCTTAATGCCCAGTTTTATGTACCGGTCGAATCGCAGGATCAGGTATACCTGACCATGGAGGCCTGGTTCTAAGAGGCAGCAATAAGTACCAAGAAGTAGCTTTCCTTCATCCTTGGGAGGGGGCAGCCTGTTAAGGGTTGCCCCCTCTTTTTTTTGGCGCGGCAACTGATGGCGTCGTAAAAAGCCCGCCATCTCCTGTGAAAACGCAGACCACGGTAGGAGCGGCTTCAGCCGCGAATGGCGGCGGCCGCGAAACAAGGGGATTTCGCGGCTGAAGCCGCTCCTACACAGGACTTGGGAATCCGCTCACCATGAGCCTGTAAGTTGCCCCGCTCATCCTGAGCCTGTCGAAGAAAGGGTTTTCCGACTTTTTGTGAATTCATCAACCTTGATGGCGGCGCAAGAATTCGAGATCGCCTTAATGTCATTTCGCCCAACGGGAGAAATCTTATGCCCTTTAGGGTGCAAACGAAACTTATGCCCTGTGGGAGTAAAGAACAGGATTTCTCACATGCGTTCGAAATGACAGCTTTTTACCGATTGTGAATTTGTCAACTTTGGCGTTCCCCGGAAAATCTTGCGGCAGCGGCGGGATAATTTCTTCCCGATTGGTTTATGCCTTCTTGCCGTCCCCGTCTCTTTGTGGCATAATTTATTCGGTCAATGCCGCCATTGTTTACAGCGGGAATCAACAAGGGGACAGTCAACCCGGATTTTTCCGAAAGCATTCGGGATTGACCTCTTTTTGCAAAGCGTCTCCGAAAATCATGGGTGAGTCCCTACTCGGGCCTTACGAGTTTTTAGGCGTAATCTCTCAATAAAAGGTGGAGAAAATGATTAAAAAACTGACTTTGTGCAGTGCATTTCTGTTGATGTCCGCAGGTGTTGTCCAGGCCGCCGAACTGGCGATCAGCTTCAGCGATCAAAGCGCCCAGCTCGCCTTGAATCAGGAGGTCGGCGATTATTATGAGGGGCGTACCATTTTCGGGATTCGCGGTCTTTATAATGATCGAAAGGATACCGAACTGGTTTCTGGTTCGTTCAATGTTCTGGGTCCGGTTGGCAGAACCGGTCTGGAGATCGGGGCCGGGGTCGGGCTCTATTACGTCAATTCCAGTCCCGGAGCCAGGAATGACGAGATCGCCGCCGGCGGCATCGGCGCCCTGGTCAGTTTTGTGCCACCGGATCTGCCCAAACTCGGTTTCAGCCTCGGTGTCTATTACTGTCCGGAAATATTCAATCTTATGGACGGCGAAGGGCTTTGGGACGCGGAAGTCGAGGCCTCCTACGAAATAGCGCCCGGGGCCAAGGCCTTTGCCACCTATACCGAGATCGAGGCGGAAATCGAAAATTATCGGGGTGATCGCACCCTTGACAAGACCCTGCGGGCCGGGATTGCCCTTACCTTCTGATTTATGCCTGAATCCGTGAGCGTTTGAGAACGGTGCAGATGCAAGGCGGCAACGATGTTGATAATACTAATGGTATACCCAAAAAAAGGGCATAAGTTTCGTACGAGTCCCGCTTTGCGGGACTCAACTCAGCTTTATATCAACGAGTTGCCAACGCGGCAGATGCGCCGTTATCGGACGCCCCGCAGGGCGGCGGGGTGAATCGAGGCGCCTCAATGAAAAACGATTATTTCACGTAACAACAAACGGATAAGGCACATTTATCTACCAAGCCGTCACGAATTCAGGTTACGGATTAAATTGGCCGACACGGACCGATATAGCTCTTCTGCCGCCTTCGCCGGAGGGATCAGCCCCGGGGCAGCCCCTCTCCACCCTTTACGGATTGACTCGTTCGGGCGGAAAGGTCTGGTCCACGGCTTCTTCAATCGTCACGGCGGGCTCAGTGCCGCGCCCTTCGATAGCCTTAATGTCAGTTTCGGGGTTGGCGACCAGGAGGCGGCGGTCCGCCGAAACCGGGCCAGGCTGAAAGGATCCCTCGGCCTCGACACCCTGGTGTCGGCCCGGCAGGTTCACGGCAACAAGGTGCTGGTGGTGGACGGCGAGCCCGCGGCCGATTTTGAAGTTGACGGATATGACGCCCTGGTCAGCGACCGTCAAGGCGGTCTGATGATCCAGCAGGCCGATTGCCAGGCCGTGATTTTCCACGATCCGCTCCGGCCGGCAATCGGGGCCGCCCATGTCGGCTGGCGCGGCAGCGTGGCCTGCACAATCGGCGCGACCGTTCAGGCGATGATCGAGAGTTTCGGCACCGATCCGGCCGTTCTCCAGGCGGCGATCAGTCCTTCCCTTGGTCCGTGCTGTGCCGAGTTTGCCAACTATCGCCGGGAACTGCCGGAATGGATGCATGCCTTCCAGGTGCGCCCCGGTTATTTCGACTTCTGGGCCATCAGCGCAAAGCAGCTCAGGGAGTCCGGTCTTTCACCCCGCAATATCTCGATCGCCGGGGTCTGCACCCGTTGCAATTCCGATTTTTTTTCCTTCCGCCGGGAAAAGCTGACCGGCCGAGGCGCCACGGTTATCGGAATTAACCCGGAGCGAACCCATGGCGCCGCATCCGACCACTAAGGGGCTCAGAAATTGCTGATATACCGGTTTACCACGCATCGCAAGGTCCGTCATTCCGGCAGGTTTTAAGCCGGAATCCAGATCATACGCTGGATGCCGGCTAAAAG
>JBHEOZ010000165.1:0-535 GCA_046260555.1 Desulfurivibrionaceae bacterium | reverse complement strand
TTCTGGAGGAGTGGCGCCGCCAGGGGATCTCCCTCGATCTCCTGGTTGAAAGAGAGATGCAGCCGCCCTTTGCCGACCGCCGTGATAATCAGCTCTGCCGCGCCCTGGTTTACGGGGTAGTCCGCCGGCTCGGCTATCTGGACGCGGTGCTGGCCGTATATTCGAAACATCCGCCGGCCAGGATGAAGCCGCTGACCCGCCAGGCCCTGCGCCTCGGACTTTTTCAATTGCTGTTTATGGACCGCGTCCCCGCTTCAGCCGCCATCAACGAAACGATTAAAATCCTGAAAAGTAAAGGGCAGCCCCGCTGGCTGACCGGCTTCGTCAACGGCGTGTTGCGAAAGGTCAGCCGGGAAATCGCGACTTTGCCGATACCGGGGGCAGAGAGCGCCCCGGGCTTTGCGCCCCATGAGTTGCTGAGTCATCCCCAGTGGCTTTACGATCTGTGGCGCGACCGCTACGGGGTTTCGAGGGCAGCGGCATTATGCGCGGCCAATAATCGGGAGGCCGCCCTCAGTCTTCGCCTGTTCGGCCA
>JBHEOZ010000164.1:0-4670 GCA_046260555.1 Desulfurivibrionaceae bacterium | reverse complement strand
TTTTATCCATTTCTTTACGGCCCCTTATGCCGTTCATGAACAAAAAAAGTATGATTTATTTTTGAACGACGGCTTAAACGGGCAGTGAAGTCACCTGGTCGTAAAAATCGGTTACCTTGTCCTTGTCCTCGGACTCCATCTGGGCAATGGCCCCTCTGGGGTGCTGGTTCAGGGTGCCGGTCACCATGTAGGGGATCGAGTAGCCCCACTCGATCTTCTTGCTCCAGGGCAACACTTCCTGTTCGATAACCTCGATAAGCGGGCGCACGTCGAATTTGGGGTTTTTCAGAAAGGAGACCAGCAGCTCCAGGGGACAGTTGCCCGCCCCGCGGCCGATCCCGTAAAGGGTGGCATCGAGATAATTTATACCGTTGATGATCGCCGAGATCGTATTGGCAAAGGCGAGTTGCTGGTTATTGTGACCGTGGATGCCGATGGATTTGCCCGGCAGGGATTCGATATATTTCCTGGCCAGTGCGTCGATATGTTCAGAATAGAAGAAACCGAAGCTGTCGACCAGATAGATGATCGGCACCAGGCTTTTGGCCAGGTCGTCGAGGGCCTCTTCGAGATCCCGCTGATTGACGGTGGAAACCGCCATCAGGTTGATCGTCACCTCATAGCCCTTGTCCATGCAGTGCTCGGCCAGGGAAATGGCCTTGTCGACCTGGTGGACATAGCAGGCGACCCGGATCATGTCCAGAGAGCTCTCGGTGCAGGGGGGGATGTCGTCGTAGCTGATCCGGCCGATATCGGCCATGGCCGAAAACTTGATGGTCTTTTCGCCCTCGCCGACGATCCGCTTGAGATCGTCTTCGGCGCAGAACTTCCATGGCCCCATCTCATCCCGGGAAAACATGCCCTCCGAGGAAAGATAGCCGACTTCCATGTAGTCCACGCCCGATTTGGACAAGGCCTGGTAAACGTGGCGGACGAAGGCGTCGTCGAACTGCCACTTGTTCATCAGGCCGCCGTCCCTGACGGTGCAGTCAATAACCTTGATCTGGGGTCTGTACATTACTCTCTCCTGTCTGTCTTAAGCCGTCGTTCAAAAATAACCCATACTTTTTTTGTTCATGAACGGCATAAGGGGCCGTAAAGAAATGGATAAAAATTTCAGGTTATTTCTTAACGGCCCCTAAATGGTTTTTTTATGATCTGGATCGGCTGGCTTGGCGAAATGAGCGGGCAGTTGCGCGGCAATCACGATGACCGGGCCGCCGAGGCCGCCGCTTCGACAAACCTTCCGACATTTTCGCTGATTTTTATCGGGTCTTTTTCCTGGAGGGCTTTGGCGCCGAACAGGGCGGAACCGACTCCTACTCCGGCGGCGCCGGCCCTGAAATAGTCGGCGAGATTTTCCAGGCTGACGCCGCCCACCGCCAGCAGGGGGATATCCTCAAAGGGTCCGAGGATTTCCCGGAGATAAGCGGGCCCGACAACGCCACAGGGAAAAACCTTGACCATCGTCGCCCCGGCCCTCCAGGCCGTGTAAATCTCGGAGGGTGTAAAAGCCCCGGCGATGACCGGAATGTTTCTTTTGGCGCCATATTCAATGACCCGGATATCGGTGTTGGGAGTTACCAGGAACATGGCTCCCGCCTCAATGGCGATCCGGGCCTCTTCCTGATTACGAATCGTACCGATGCCCAGAAGTTTCCCTGCCGGGACCCGCGGCCGGCAGCTTTGTATAATCCCGGCCGCGTTTTCGGTGTTCATTGTTATTTCGAGGGCCTGCAGTCCCGCCGCGAAAGAGGCGGTCATCACTTCACGGAAGAAGCCGCCGTCAATTCCGCGCAGGATTCCGATCACCGGCATGTCCAGCTTCATATTTCCACCTCACGCCTCTCCATGCCTTTCGCGCTGCAACGGTCCGATCAGCGGTTCTGTTCGTTGATCTTGAGCATTTTAATGAAGCGTTCCGCTTCGACAATGGCTTTTTCGGGTAAAATTTCACTGAACCGCAAATGAACCGAATATCTTTCCTTGGTTTCAAAAGCCGCGGCGTGGCGACGGACTCCCAGAACCGTACCGATCTGGGCGATCTCGTTCATGTCGGGAGGCATATTGAAACGTAAATGGAGGTTATGGCCCAAAAGCATCAGGGCCTGTTCCCGGGTCGGGGTCTGAATGAAAACCGAAACCCCCCCGATCGAAACATCGGCGAGATCTCCCCTGATGGTGTTGCCGACCAAAGTTCCTCCGGCGTCGATGGCCTTGAGCAGAATTCGACCGGGCAGGGAAATTCTCCGCTGGATCCGCCGATCCAGGGAGTTTTTTTTCAGCAGATCGGAAATCTTGACCTCGCGGCCACATAAATCCCGCAATTTCGATTCCAGGGCCGGCAGATAGCCTTCCCAGCTGAGCAGGGTGATGGCGGGCAGAAAATGAACCGTGACCTGATTGATGGCCACCAGTGAGGTGGTGCTTAAAGCGGCATCGAAAAAGGAGGTTTCATTGGCGGCATTGCCGGCTGAAACCTTGCTGATAAAAATCTCCCTGTTGTCCTGGTTGTAAAGATGCTTGGCCTGACCGGCGTCGATAAAATAGAGATTTGAATTATTCTGGCCCTGGGCGAAGATGGTCTGGCCCGGTTCAAAGGTGGCCTCGCGCAGTTCGTTTTGCAGGGCCCGGGACTCTTCGTCGGTCAAGATGTCATACAGTTCCGCCCACACTTTCCGGTGACTTTCGGCGACCGGTTTGGAACGGGCGGAGTCGATTAATTGCTGGGCCAGAATAACCTCGCTCAGGGCGGAGGGGTTGACCTCGGTGATCCGTTCCCGCAACTCTTCGGCCTTGGTGAAATCCTTGTTTTGGGCGTAGAGTTTTATCAGGGCAAGCAGGCCCTTAATGGCCTTTGGGTGGTCGCCCTGCCGGAGGTAATGCTCAATGGTTTTTTCATATTTGATCAAGTCGTTCATCTACATCTCCGCGCCGGACGTTTGATCTTTGATGGCGGCGCAAAAACTCCGATCTCCTGCGTCGTGGCGCACCCCAAGGGCACTTCCTTCGGGGCGTTTATCGGACTTTTTGTTTAGCCATCCCGAGACTTTTTGCGAGTTTGTCGTCTTTAGACCGGGGAAAATTATTTTGTTGAAGAGTAAAGCTAAAATTAATCTAAGACAATTGTTTTCATGGATTTATACGGTTAAAGTCAGGGGATTATGCAACTTTTAGCATAACAAGTCTTTCGAAAACGGCAGCTTCTTCCAATCAAGTGAGGGCTTTTACCGCTCTCGCCAGGTAAAGCTTTGAATTTATGTCATATCCGAAACTTGCCCGGCATGCTAGAATGACTGCCGGTCTGAGGGGTATCCGTTTCCGCTTTCCGAGGGTCGGCTGCTTCAGGCTTTTCTAAAAGCGGGCGAATCACCCGGCCGCCCTTCCGGGCAAGATAAACAAAGGTAAAATCACCAGTTATTCATTGACAAGATGGCCGGATTTTTAATATCTCTCCGGCAATCCGCCCCCGCGACGGCTGGTTAAACGAAAAGAGCTAAAACAATATTTTAAGGAAAAAACATGGCAAACGAAGACAACAAGATCATCTATTCGATGATCAAGGTCAGTAAATTTTTCAATAAAAAACCGGTTCTGGAGAATATTTCACTCTCCTATTTTTATGGAGCCAAGATCGGCGTCCTCGGCCTGAACGGCTCCGGCAAGAGCTGCCTGCTGCGGATCCTGGCCGGCGAGGATCAGGAGTTCAACGGTGAAATCCATCTCTCCCCCGGCTATTCAATCGGTTTTCTGGAACAGGAACCCCTGATTGACAGCGAGAAGAGCGTCCGGCAGGTGGTCGAGGAGGGGGTTCAGGAGAGCGTCGATCTGCTTAAGGAGTTCAACTTGATTAACGAAAAATTCTCCGAACCGATGTCCGATGACGAGATGAACGATCTGATCGAACGGCAGGGCAAGGTTCAGGATAAGCTCGATGTTCTCGACGCCTGGAACCTCGATTCCCGCCTGGAGATGGCCATGGACGCCCTGCGCTGCCCGCCGCCCGAGAGCAAAATCGGGATTCTGTCCGGCGGAGAAAAACGAAGGGTAGCCCTCTGCCGGCTGCTCCTCCGGAAGCCCGATATCCTCCTGCTGGACGAGCCGACCAATCATCTCGATGCCGAGACGGTGGCCTGGCTGGAGCAGCATTTGCAGCGCTACGAGGGAACGGTTATTGCCGTCACCCATGACCGTTATTTTCTGGATAACGTCGCCGGCTGGATCCTGGAGCTGGACCGGGGCCGGGGCATCCCCTGGAAGGGCAATTATTCCTCGTGGCTGGAACAGAAACAAAAAAGGCTGAGCCAGGAGGAAAAGCAGGAGAGCGACCGGCAGAAGACTATGAAACGGGAGCTGGAATGGATCAGGATGTCCCCCAAGGGGCGGCACGCCAAGGGCAAGGCCCGGATTACCGCCTATGAAAAACTCCTGGATGACACTACCCCGGACCGCTTGAAGGATATGCAACTCTTCATTCCGCCCGGCCCCCGGCTCGGCAAGGTGGTGATCGAGGCCGAGAAGGTTAAAAAAGGTTATGGCGACCGGCTTCTGGTCGATGAGATGACCTTCTCCCTGCCCCCCGGCGGTATCGTCGGGGTAATCGGCCCCAACGGCGCCGGCAAGACCACCCTGTTCAACCTGCTGACAGGGTTCGATCGCCCCCAGGCGGG
>JBHEOZ010000163.1:0-4746 GCA_046260555.1 Desulfurivibrionaceae bacterium | reverse complement strand
AAGGTGTCCTGACGGACAGGAGTTATGCGCCGCATTTTTCAGATCGGAGAGGTCCGGTTATTTCATCGATTCAGATAATTGGGCCGTCAACCGAAATGCCTTACCTGCCGGGGAAACCGCGCGGCAAGAGCCGGGGATGAGAAGAGCGGCCTTCGCGGACATAGCCACTGAGCGGTTCAGGGGCGGTAACCTGCCGAAAGAATGCACTGGCCCGCAATTTGCAAATATCAAATCATGTCGATCGGGAGTTCGGAAGAGAATAATGAAGTGGCAACTGAATTTTTAAAAAAAATTTCAGGAGGGAAAAACCATGAAAGTAAGTGTCGATAAAGATCTGTGTATCGGTTCGGGTAATTGCGAAGCCACCTGTCCCGAGGTCTTTGAAGTGCGCGACGAAAAGGCTCATGTCAAGGTGGATCCGGTTCCCGAGGACCAGGAGGATAAGGCGCAACAGGCAATTAACGGGTGTCCCTCCGGCGCCATCACCAAAAGCTGATGGCGTCGCAAAAAGTCGCCAGCTCCGGCGTTGCCGCGAATTGTCTCGTCATTGCAGCGTACTGAAGTACGCTTCATTCCTCGAAATTCGCGCGCCTTGGATCTGACGATTTTTGCTTAGCCATCCCCATCGAAACTTAGAATTCATCAAAGCTGATGGCGTCGCAAAAATCGCCGGCTCCCGCGTTGCTGCAAATTTTCTCGTCATTGCAGCGCACTGAAGTACGATCCGCTGGCATAGCGGATCAGGGTACAAAAAAAGGGTTTCAAGCCTTAAGCCTGAAACCCTTTTGCATTTAAAATGGTAGCGGGGGCCGGATTTGAACCGACGACCTTCGGGTTATGAGCCCGACGAGCTACCGAACTGCTCCACCCCGCATCACTGAAGGCAACACTATAATAAACAGGCCTGATTTGTCAATAGACTTTATCGATAAAAGTGCTTTGCGTCCGGTTAGCTTCACGGACGGAAGTAGATGAAATCGTTAAAAAACTGTAACCGTTCACCGGGCCGGTCGCCAAAGTAACCAAAACCGCCGGACTGTAACCATACAGCAGTGGTGCAGATTTGGACAAGCGGACCGGCGCTGCGTACCTCGTGTACGTAAGCCGGGCCGATCGTCCGAAGATGTGGTGCTGCTGAACGGTTACAAAAAACTCACAAGACCGGCACGATAGCCTTCAAGAACCTGCCCCGGCGATCAGGCTTAATTTATCCAGGAAATAATCGGGGAAACGGGTGAGCTTGCCCTGAAGGTCGACAACGGCGTGCATGGTATATCCCCTGACCAACAGCTGCCCGTCGTCCGCCCTGATGACCCGGTGGTTGAAGCGGCAGGACATCTTTCTGACATCGTGAACCGAAGTCTCGACGACCAGCAGATCGTCATAACGGGCAGAGGCTTTGTAGCGGGTATGACACTCCACCACCGGCAGGATATAGCCTTTCTCCTCCAGTTCGCGATATGAAGCGCCGTTGGCCCGGAGAATCTCGGTCCGTCCCGCCTCGAAAAAATGGAGATAATTGCCGTAATAGACCACCCCGCCGGAATCAGTGTCCGCGTAAAGAACCCGGCGCTCGGTGCGATGGATATAGTCGCCCATGGCCTCGTCTACCGTTTTTGCCATTACTCATCCACCTGCATCAATCGGTTAAAAAAAGCCCGGCCGTCGCCATATAATACTCCGCTCTTAAGCCCGTTTGATTCGGTATAGGCCAAACCGGATGCGGGCCCGGGCTCTTTTGAATCGTAAATCGCCACCGGCACCGGCTGTGAATCATGGGTCATGGTACTGAGCGGGGTGAAATGATCCATCGCTACCACCAGCCGGAACGGCGGTCCGTTCCGCAACCCCTCCAGAATCGGCTTGACGATCCTGGTGTCGAAATCGGCAATGGCCTTCAGTTTGTCGTCCCGGGAACCCTGGTGAGCAGCCTCGTCCGGCGCCTCCACGTGGACCACGACCAAATCGCGCTCCTTAACACATTGCAGGGCGGCTTCGACCTTGCCCGCGTAATTGGTGTCGAGATAACCGGTGGCTCCCTCGACATTCACAATACCCAAGCCCGCATAGACTCCGATTCCCTTGAGCAGGTCGACGGCGGAGATCAGGCTGCCCTTGATGCCGTATCGCGCCGGCAGGGTCACCATTACCGGCGCCTTGCCCTGCCCCCACAGCCAGATGGCGTTGGCGGGGTTTTCGCCGTTGGCCAGACGGCGGCGGTTAACTTCGTGGTCCGCCAGAATGCCGCAGGCCTTCCGGATGGTTTTGCCGAGCACAGGGGTGTTCAGCATGCGATTCCACTGCTCGGAAACATCTTGACCGGTATAGTCGTGGGGCGGCTGCGCCTCGTAATTCTCCGGGCTGTCCTTGACGACCAGCAGATGACGGTAACTCACGCCGGCATGGAATTGGAGGTTGTCGTCATTCAACTCCTCCGCCAGCGCCTCGATCAGCTCACGGGCTTCCGGGGTGGAGATGTGGCCGCCGCTGTAATCGACCATGATCACCCGACCGTCTCCGTCGCGGTCCAGAGTAACCAGGTTGCAGCGGAAGGCGGTCTCCCGCGGCGCCAGTTCTACTCCCATGCTGGCCGCTTCCAGGGGAGAACGGCCGGAGTAGAACTCCTCGGGCCGATATCCGAGCAGGGAAAGATTGGCCACATCGCTGCCCGGCGGGTAGCCGTCCGGGATCGTTTTAAGCAGGGCCAGCTCACCGTTTTTCGCGACGAAATCCATGGCCGGGGTGTCGACATACTCCAGGGGAGTAAGTCCGCCCAGTTCGGCAATGGGCAGATCGCCCATGCCGTCGCCGATCAGAATTACCGTTTTAGTCTTCGCCATTTTCCCGGTCCTGAAGGATTCTGATCTTGACGGTCTTGACCGGACAGATATCGAGACTGTCGATTTCGGCAAGGGCCTTTCTGACCGACGATTCACTGGCCTCATAGGCGAGGATCACCACCGGCACCGTACCGCCCTCTTCCCGGCTCTTCTGGAGCACCGACTCGATGCTGATATCGTTCTTGCCGAGAATGCCGGCCAAAGTGGAAAGCACCCCCGGTTCATCTGCGGCCGAAATCCTGAAATAGTAGGGGCAGCGAAGCTCTTCCATCGGGGTGATCGAACCCGGCATGATATTCTCGGGCCGGTAGGAAAGGCTCGGCACCCGGTTTACCGAACCGTGAACGATGTTCCTGGCGATATCGACAACGTCGGCGGCAACGGCGCTGCCGGTGGGCATCTTGCCGGCGCCGAGTCCGTAGAGGAGAACATTGCCGACCATATCGCCGTTGAAATGGATGCCGTTATAGGCGCCGCCGATATTGGCCAGCATATGCCGCTCCGGCACCATGGTCGGGTGGACCCTGGCCTCGACATGATCGCCGTGGTTGATGCTGATTGCCAGTAGTTTGATCCGATAACCGAACTCCCGGGCGAACTCGATATCGATCGGCTCGATGGAGGAGATTCCCTCGGTGCTGATGTCCTCGAGCTTGACATGCATGCCGAAGGCCATGGTCATCAGGATCACCAGCTTGTGGGCGGTATCGATCCCCTCGATGTCATAGGTCGGGTCCGCCTCGGCATAGCCGATCTCCTGGGCCTCGGTCAGCACCTCCTGGAAGGGCGCGCCTTCGTCGGTCATTTTATTCAGGATGTAATTAGCGGTGCCGTTCATGATCCCCATGATCGACATGATATTGTTGGCGACCAGCCCCTCCTTGAGGGCCTTGATCACCGGAATGCCGCCGCCGACACTTGCCTCGAAACCGACTTCCACCCCCCGGGCGGCGGCGGCGTTGAAGATCTCCATGCCGTGCTGGGAGATCAGGGCCTTATTGGCGGTGACCACATGTTTGCCGCCGGCAATGGCCTTCAGGATAAAGGTCTTGGCGGGTTCGATGCCGCCGATCAGTTCGATGACTATATCGATTTCCGGATCCGCGAAGATATCCTCGACATCCTTGGTGAGTTTGACTTCGCCCAAATGGGCGGGAATCGACTCGACATTTAAGTCGGCAACGGTTTTAAGACGAATCAGATGACCGGTTCTTTTCTCCAGGCGCGCGGCCTGTGCGTGCAAAACCTCGGCGGTGCCGCTACCGACCGTCCCGAAGCCGATAAGTCCAACGTTGATTGTTTTCATATAGAGTTAACCTTTTGTCTTTGGCCCGAAAAAATCCCTTTTCCGAAACAAAACTTTCGAAAAAGATTACTTTCCAAAATAAACGGCAAAAACTACCTTTTTTACGTAAGGATGTCAAAATAATAACACCTTAATCGATGGCGCCGCTAAAAGCTCCCGGCGAGGCGGAAAATCAGCATTTGTTCCATCACATCCAAGGGTGCTTCCGTTCTGGGCACTCATCGGGGCGCGGTCGCCGGAGTCCGGCCGGGGACAATGTTTTTCCCCGGACCCGGAAAGCCGTCATTCCCAAATGCTTTATCGCACCTCTTTCGAAGAGGCCGCATTGACATCCCCGCCAAACATAATTAAAATCCTCAGGTTGACTAAGGACCATTAAAACCCATAATCAAACTCTCTTTCGAGGTAGAAATAGCGTGGATAATCTCAGCCTTTTCGCCATGTTCTGGCATGCCGGACCAGTAGTTAAATTCGTCATGCTGCTCCTGCTGTTTTTTTCGCTGGGCTCATGGTACATCGTCTTCAACAGGTATATGCGTTTCAAAAAAAGCAGCCGGAACACCGCCAATTTCCTGAAGAGTTTCTGGAGCAGCAAAAGTC
>JBHEOZ010000162.1:0-4782 GCA_046260555.1 Desulfurivibrionaceae bacterium | reverse complement strand
TTTTTTGTTCATGAACGGCATAAGGGGCCGTAAAGAAATGGATAAAAAGTTCAGGTTATTTCTTAACGGCCCCTAAGTTATTCCGAAACAAAACGGGTTACCTCCCTTACAATTTTACAAGGAGCAGGTCATAGCAAGAATCTTTGGTAATACCGTCGGCCTGAAAACCGATCAGTCCAGACGCCTTGATAAACTGGCCAACCGGCGGATGACCCCGGACCTGGTGATCAGTCCCGAAGTCGCGCGCGAGCTTGCCGGGATCTCTCGGGAAATCGGCCGTCAGATCGGCCTGCTTGTCGACCGGGCCGGCCGGGTCGATTCCGTCATCGTGGGTGACCCGCGCCGGATCGTTATTCCGGCCCTGGATCAGGCGCGGGGAGCGGCCGGGCGCCTCAAGGGCCTGCGCCTGGTTCATACCCATCTGGCCGGTGAGGGCCTGAGCGAAGACGATCTCATGGACCTGCTCTTTCTGCGGCTGGATATGATGGCCGCGATCAAGGTCGGGGAGGATGGTCTGCCCGCCATGTTACTCAGGGCGCATCTGGTGCCCCAGCCGATCGACGGACTCAACTGGGTTATCCTGCCGCCGGTTGCGCCCAGCCGCCAGGAGCACGATTTCCGTAGTCTGATCAAGGCCCTGGAGGATGAATTCGCCCGGGTCGGGTCCGGCGGCAGGGTCGACCGGAACCGGGACCGGGCCATTCTGATCAGCGTCACTACCGCTTCCCGGGCCCTGGCCGTCGAATCGATGCTGGAACTGGAAGAACTGGCCGAATCCGCCGGGGTTGCGGTGCTGGATACCGTGATCCAGAGGCGTCCCAAACTTAATCCGAAACTTATCATGGGCAAGGGCAAGCTGGCCGAGATCATGCTCCGGGCCCTGACCCTCGATGCCAATCTGCTGATCTTCGATCAGGAGCTCAATCCGTCCCAGATTCGCTCAATCACCGACCATACCGAGATGCGGGTCATCGACCGGACCCAGCTGATCCTCGATATTTTCGCCAGCCGGGCCCTGAGCAGGGAAGGCAAGCTGCAGATCGAAATGGCCCAGCTCAAATACCTGCTGCCCAGACTGGGGAGCAGGGACGACGCCCTGTCCAGATTAACCGGCGGGATCGGCGCCCGCGGTCCCGGCGAGACCAAGCTGGAGATCGACCGGCGGCGGATCCAGGACCGTCTTGCCAAACTGGCCGCCAAGTTGAAAAAGGTAGGCAAGGAACGGCATCACCGGCGGAGCAGGCGGCGCAAACGCGATCTGCCGGTGATCTCCCTGGTCGGCTACACCAACGCGGGCAAATCGACCCTCTTAAACAGTCTGACCCACAGCGATATAGTCGCCGCCGATAAACTTTTCGCGACTCTCGACCCGACCAGCCGCCGTCTCCGCTTTCCCCGCGATATGGAGGTGATTATCACCGATACCGTGGGATTTATCAGGAATCTGCCGGCCGAACTCCTTCAGGCCTTCAAGTCTACCCTTGAGGAACTTGACGAAGCCGATCTTCTGGTCCATGTTATCGATATCGCCAATCCCGCTTTCCCCCAGCATATCAAGGTGGTGGAGGTTTTGCTCAAAGAGCTGAAACTTGATAAAATCCCTTGCCTGAAGGTGTTTAACAAGATAGACCTGATAAAGGATGCGGAAGCGAAAAACCTGGCCAGGCAGTATGACGCGGTCCCGTTGAGCGCCCTCAGGCCTGAAACCTTCGATCTGTTTTTCGAAAAGGCTCAGCGGATGATCGCCAAAAAACTATCGTAATTGATTCGGTGCCCTGTGATCGCTTACAAAAGCTCGATGATCCATTCACCTGTCCGCAAATGTAAATATAATATCTTGAGTTGATCAATGTTTGTTCCCGCTGATCGTAAAAAAAATCCGCTGTTCGCGAAAAGTGCTTTTCTGTTCCTCCTGGCTCCGCTGCTGTTGCTGCCCGGTTTGTTTTTAGGTCTTGAAAGCAAAGCCGCCGCCCAGGCCGAGATCAGGGATGTCGTCGTCAGTAATTCCCGGCAGGATCTATTGCTTTATCTCCAGGTCGACAAAGCGTTTAGGGCTGAGATCGAGGAAGGGATTTTCAACGGAATTCCCGTTTTATACACCTTCTTTGTTTCCCTGCGCGAGGTCGATCCGGAGGGGCGCCCCGGCAAACAGGTGACCGGGATGGAGTTCGAGCATGCCCTCTCCTATGACTCCCTGAAAGAGGTATTCAATCTCCGTTTCTCCGAGGACGACACCGCCATCGCCGTCGACGACTTTGAAAAAGCCAAAACCCTGATGACCGAAGTCAACGGGGTCAAGGTTGTCGAGCTGGCCCGGCTGCGACCGGGGAATACCTATTTTTTGAGTGTCAAGGTCAGGATGGAGCGCGAGAACCTGCCGCTTTTTTTCAAATACCTGATCCCGTTCTGGCAGCTGAAGGACGAGGAAACGGACTGGCAATATGTCAAATTCAGATACTAGTTTGAACAGCACCGAGTACCTGGCCCAGCGGGACAAGCGCAAGCGCCGGCGGATATGGCTGATAATCTTTGTCTGCATCTGTTTCCTGCCCGTACTGACTTACATCGAGAGCAGAATATTTAATCTCGGCGCCGTACCTTTTCCGGTCAGCGGCAATGTCCTGGTTTTTACGGTCATCAACATCAACGTCCTCTTGCTGTTGCTGGTGGTCTTCCTGGTCCTGCGTAATCTGGTTCAGCTGATCTTTGACCGCCGCCGGGGGTTTCTGGGCACCAAGCTCCGCAGCAAGATGGTTATTTCCTTCGTCTCCATGGCACTGGTGCCTACGGGACTGCTGTTCTTCATCTCCCTGCAGTTTGTCTCGACCAGCATGGATTACTGGTTCAATATCCGGGTTGAACAGTCTCTCCAGGAATCTCTCAACATAGCCAAGAATGTCTACGACGACGCGCGCGGCCAGGTGCGCGCCCAGGGCGAGTCCATTGCCACCCGTCTCGAATCCGAACTCTATCAGCAGTTGATCGCCCGACATCTCGATGTCTTCCTCACCGACATTTCGGAAAGCCGCGGTCTGGCCGGACTCGAACTTCTTTCCGATCAGCGGGTCGCCCTGGTCAAGGTTTACGATCAAAAGATAGACAGCCGCGCGATTCCGGAAATTCCTCCCGATCTCTTACGCAGGGCCCTGGCCGGCGAGATCGATCAGGTTGCCATCCAGGGTGTCGACGAAGGCGAATTGATCCGGGGCCTGATGCCGGTCAAACTCGGTTCGGAGAATGATCGCCGGACTAATGTCCTGATTACATCCCTGTTGATCCCCCGGGAGCAATTGCAGTCCATGGAGGTGATTTCCGGCGGGCTTGAGGGATACCGGCAATTGATGATCCTCAAGAATCCGATCAAGACCAGCCTGCTGGTAATGTTGCTGATTGTTACTCTGTTGATTGTTTTCTGCGCGATCTGGTTCGGATTTTACGTGGCCCGAGGCCTGACGGGTCCCATCGCCAAGCTGGCCGAGGCGACCGGGAGGGTGGCCGACGGCGAACTCGATTTTGTTTTGGAGAAGGAGTCTGGTGACGAGATGGGCACCCTGGTCGATTCATTTAACCGGATGACCCGGGACCTGCTGACCGGCAAACAGCAGCTGGAAAAGGTCAACCTGGCCTTGCAGGACAGTTATGGGGAACTGGAAAAAAGACAGCAGTATACCGAAACCATCCTCCAGAATGTGGCGGCCGGGGTCATTTCCATGGATGAATCGGGCCGGATCACCACGATCAATCATTTTGCCGAGGAGCTTCTCAAGATCGATCGAAAGAAGATGCTGGGCCGGGACTACCGGGAGATTCTGCAACCGGCCCATAGGAGAATCATGGATGGTTTTTTTGATGATCTGGCCAGATCCGGCAAGAGTTCGATTCAGCATCCGGTCCGGCTCAGTCTTGGCGATGAAACATTTTCGCTGCGGGTTAACTTTACCCAGCTGAGGGACGATAACCATGATTCCCTCGGGGTGGTGCTGGTTTTCGATAACCTGACCGAATTGGAGAAAGCCCAGCGCATGGCGGCCTGGCGCGAAGTGGCAAGGAGGATCGCCCACGAGGTTAAAAACCCGCTCACTCCGATCCAGCTCTCGGCCCAGCGTCTACGCAAGAGATATATGGCCAGATTGGCCGATGACGACGAGGTCTTCGACAGCTGTACCCGGATGATCATCAACCAGGTCGATGAACTGAAGAGGCTGGTCAGTGAATTTTCAAGTTTCGCCCGGATGCCGGCGGTCCGCAAATCGATCAACGATCTTTCCGAAATGGCCCGGGAGGTTCTGGTCTTTTACCGGGAGGCCCATAAAAATATCGAGTTCGATTTTAATTATGGGCCGGAGGTTCCCGAGTTTCCTTTTGACCAGAAGCAGTTAAAAAGGGTATTGATTAACCTTATGGACAATGCGGTGGCGGTAGTGCCGACCGACCACGGCAAAATAGGGATTGAGGTCTATTTTGACAGCCGGGATAAAGCGGCTTTCCTGGAGGTCTGGGATAATGGACCCGGGGTGCATGATAACGATAAGCTGAGGCTGTTCGAACCATATTTTTCCACCAAAAAAACCGGCACCGGCCTGGGCCTGGCCATCGCCAGCACCATAGTCGCCGATCATGACGGCTATATCCGGGTCAGGGACAATGAACCGAGTGGCGCCAGATTCGTGATCGAGATGCCGGTAGCCGTCTCGTAATAAGTAATCGTTCACCGGGGTGGTCGCCAAAGTACCACAAACGCCGGCCTGTAACCGTTCAGCAGTGGTGCAGATTTGGACAAGC
>JBHEOZ010000161.1:0-4783 GCA_046260555.1 Desulfurivibrionaceae bacterium | reverse complement strand
ATTTTTATCCATTTCTTTACGGCCCCTTATGCCGTTCATGAACAAAAAAAGTATGAGTTATTTTTGAACGACGGCTTCGCGGCTGTGGTACGGCTGTAGCTTTATCAACATCGTGGCCGCCTTGCATCCGCACCGTTTTCGAACGCTTACGGATTCAGGAAGATGACAATCTCGACCTCCTTGCCGGGCCATCAATCAAGTTTACATACCACATTGTGGTAGATAAATCAACCGTGCCGGAATAATGCTTGCCGAATAGGGGGGCGGCAAGTTAAAGCTGAGTAGATTAGCTGGCCTGCTTTTTTATGCCCTTTAGGGTGCAAACGAAACTTATGCCCTGTGGGTGTAAAAAAACAAGATTTCTCACATGCGTTCGAAATTACATTATGGCAATCCCGGCTTTTCGCGAATTCATCAATAAAAAGAGAGTATAGCCATGAAGATATCGAGAATTTTCAAGCGCTGTTGCTTGATTATGCTGGCAACCCTGCTTGCCGGATCACTTGCCCATGCCCAGGAAGAAACCAAACCCCGACTGGCCATTCTGCCCTTTAGCCTGAACGCCCCTGACGATTCGGACTATCTGAAGGAAGGGGTTCGGACCATGCTTGCCAGCCGGATTGCGGCACGGGCCGGGGTTCTTGTCATCGGCGGAGTCGAAGGGGCGGATCTTGTTGGCGAACGGGACGAGCGGGACCCAGAGGCGCTTGCCGGGAAGCTGACGGCCGATCTGGTCTTGACCGGCAGTATCACGGTTCTGGGACCGAGTGTCAGTATCGATGCCCGTTTATATATGGTTGGAAAAGATATTTCCGAGAGTTTTTTTGCCGCCGCCGAAAATCAGGCCCTGCTGATCGGCGCGGTGGATCTGATGGCCACAGAAGTGAGTTCGGTGATATCGGGTGAGGACCGGCGCCCTTCCCGGGAAGAGGAGCCCCAGGCCGGGTTGCCGCCGGCATCTTCCGAGTCCGCCCCGGCCCCGGAAGATCAATCCTTGCATCCCGATCGGATCTTTAAAAAGCCCGTCGTCGTTCCGCCCCCTGAAGCTCCGGCGGAAGTCCCGGCCGCCGCCCCTCCAGTGCCGACCGCGCCGGTTCTTGGGCCTGAAAGCGGGCAAGCCTCATCGCCCGATCCGGACCTGTCCGCGACCCGCAGTCAATTTCTCGATCTGGAGATTCAGGTGATCGATGCCGGGGATATCTTCGGTCGGGGCGCCGAAACGGTGGTGATCGCCGATAAACAGGAAATCGGTGTATTCAGCTTGGAGCAGGGGCAGCTGCGCAAAGTGACCGAACTGCCGGAGGCTCCCGGTTATGTGTGGATTATCGCCTTGAATCTGGCCGACCTTAACGGTAACGGCCGGGCCGAGATCTATATCAGCGCCGTAGCCGATAACACCCCCTATTCCTACGCGGTCGAGTGGGACGGCAAGGGCTTCAAGAAACTTTTCGACGAACAGCGGCACTACCTGAGACCGATCGATTTTCCCGGTAAAGGTTTGGGGCTCTATGGGCAGTGGGCCGATTTCGAAGGGCCGGTCCGGCCCGGGATCTTCAAGGCCGATCCCCAAACCGGTGCTCTCGATGAGAACCACAGGCTCGATCTGCCCGATTCGGTCAATCTCTATGAGTTCGTCCCGGGCGATTTCACCGGCAACGGCCGGACCGAGATCGCGGTCCAGACCGTGGAGCAGGCACTCCTCCTTTATGACCATAACGGGGATGTCCTCTGGCGGGGCAGCGGTAAATACGGTTACACCAAAAGATTTGCCGGCAAGCCCTATACCGGCGAGGGGACCGCCGAAACCGTGCAGATTCCGGCCAGGCTGGTTGCCGCGGACCTTAACGGCGACGGGCGCATGGAGCTTGCGGCCATGGAGAATCCCACCGGACTGGAGTCGATGTTGAAAACCATCGACAGCTATGTGGGGGGAGAGATCAAGATCCTGACCTGGGATGGGGTGTCCTTTACGGAATTCTGGTCGACCGGAGAGATCGGCAGTTACATGGCCGGCTTTCAGTTAGGGAAAGAGAGGCTGTTCATCGGAATGGCGGCCAAGAAATCGGGAGGCCTGTTCAAGGGTTTGCATAGCTTCGTGGCTACTTATGCTCTTCCCTGAATTTAATTATGTTCGCTTTCAAGGTGTTTTTTTAGCACATAATTAGCGGAAATGTTGTTATTCGGACACACCATTTTATTGTATATCCGGATTGTTATCTTAGCGGAATTACAGGTTTATCTTCTTTACGGAAGTTTGGCCCGGATTTTGCTAAATATACCCCGCGCCTACCGTGCCGCTTCGGCTTTAAAGGGAAAATAATTGAAAAAAGAATTTGCGCTCCATACCACGTTGTGGTATAAAGCCAAAAAAACGATGGAGGGGAATGGACTTAGTGAAAACGGGGTTTGTTTCGCCGTTTGTTTTTCGGCGAAATTGGCGGTAAATCTCTTGACAAGGTTAGGAGTCAAGGGTAGACAAACTGTATTAAAAAAGTGTGTGTTAAGTTGGTTACCGGCTGGTTTCGGGCCGGCGATGGTTGCGACTGCAACTGATCGGTTAACCCGCTAAATCTAACAAAAGGAGATTTAAGGATGAAGAAAGCGTTAAGTTTTGCAGTTGCGCTCGGCCTGGTAGCCGGCATGGCGTCTTCCGCCATTGCCGAAGATATGCTGAGCATCGGGGGGGACGCCCGCTGGCGCGGGGTTTATAAAAATAACACAAAAATATTTGATGGTATTGGTGAGCCTGACGATACCGTCGCTGATAAGATTCAGCGCATGGATCAGCGCTATCGTCTCAATGCCGATATCAAGGTCAATGACGATGTCAAGATCACCACCAGGATCGTATTGGCCGACAACGAGTTCGGCAATGACAATCCTTTGGATCACTATGTTGATCGTGCTCATATGACCATTAATATGTTTGGCGGCAGTTACCTGATCGGTCGGCAGGACGCCAGCTGGGGCAACAAGTTTTTTGGTTGGGGCGCCCAGGTTGACCGGATCAAGGCGGTTTACAAGAGCGGCGACCTGACCTATGGCGGTTATCTGCAGAAAACTGCCGAAGGTAACGATGTATGGGGCGACGGCGACAAGGATACCTACGCCGCTTTTATTGTCGGCCAGGCCGGCGGCACCAAGTGGGGCGTTCTGCCCAATTACCTTTATGCCGACACACATAGTGCCGTCGGCGGTGGATCAGAGGACGGCTATACGATCGACGCCTTCTTCACCACCAAGGCCGGCCCTGCAACCATCATGGGCGAGTTTCTATACTCTGGCGGCGATCTCGGCGAGAATTCGGACGGCGACTCCTTCTACGGCGGTTTCATCGGTGGCGCCTTAGGCATGGACGCCGTGACCGTCAAGGGTCTGGTCGCCTACTACCAAGGTAATGATGGTGCCACCGGCACGGGGCGTTCTTGCGATAACGACTTTGCCCCTTCCCTGCTGATCGGCACCTGTCAGGAGACTGCGATAATCCAGTTCGGCGGTTCCACTAATCCCAACAACCTTCCAGCGGAAGCCGACGACTCCACCTATCTGGTCGGCGCCGGGGTTGACTTTAAGGCCAACGACAAGCTGACCTTGGGCGCATATCTCGGCTACCTGATGGCCAGCGAATATGGTTTCGGTAATGACGATGCAACCATGATCGAGTATAACCTTACCGCCAGGTACGCCCTGGCTCAGAACGCCAGCTATCATATCGGGGTCGCCTATGGTGATGTCGATAAGATGTCCGCCGCTGATGACGCCATTTTTGTCGTCGGAAACGGGATCGACGTTAAGTGGTAACAATCGCTTAGCTGCTTAGTATTGTATTGCTCTCGAAAGGGGCGGCCTCAGGGCCGCTCCTTTTTTTTAACTTCCGGGCGCTTAAATATCTGTAAAAAAGCTGGTTTTAACCTTTCCGGCTGATTAGTCTTTTTGGGAAGTGCTCGTGGTCTTTGTGAAAATTTTTTTGATAAGAGAGGGTCTTATGCGCAATAAACTGTTTGCCGTCTTGCTTGCCTTTCTGGTTGCCGGCTGCGCCGCCCAGAGAATGCCGTTTCCTGAGAGGGAATACGCCGATCTTGAGCTGCGCGGCGACAAGACCGTCAAGGGCACGGTCTTTCTGGTCGATCAGTTTGAAGAACGCCAGGTAGGGGACGGCAGCGAAGTGACCCTGGAACCGCTTACCTCCTACAGCGAGCAGTGGTACGAGGTCAGTTACCGGCAGGGTAAAACGATTGAGGAGCCCGACCCCCGTTATAGTAGATACGTGATGCGTACCGAGGCCGACGAGGAGGGAAATTTCTCTTTTGAGAAGGTCGGCGCCGGGGAATATCTGCTTACCGCCCCCGTCTACTGGACCGCGGTTACCTGTAGTGCCGCCAAGGTGGATACCAAGGTAATGATCGGCAAGAAGATCACCGTTGCCGAGAATGATTCCGTTGTCGAAGTGCCGCTGACCAAGGAGTATGAGAGCCCGATGGTTATTTGCGATCTTTACAACCAGGGCGATTGGGAGAAGGAGGACGGCCTGTAGGATATTTGGCTTGTTTTCCTTAAAAAATGGGGCGGATTTGTTGACCCGTTCTCGAACGCTCACCGGTCACGGCCGACTTATCGGCATCATTCAATAAAGTGGCTCTATATTAAACTCAGCTTCAACTTCCGGATTCCCGTAAAAACGTGCGGGAATGACGGCCCCGGCGTATTGCGTGTCATTCCGGCATGTTGTAAGCCGGAATCCAATACCCTTCAACGGAGCACCTGAAAAAAATCGAATTTTTAG
>JBHEOZ010000160.1:0-4824 GCA_046260555.1 Desulfurivibrionaceae bacterium | reverse complement strand
GGGTCGACCGCCGACACTCTTTTTGTCGGTTTTCAGGTATTCCTTGATCCCGCGGCGGTCATAGTCGGAGGGGATCTCGGCCGGCAGTCCATATCCAACGATCAGCTCCCGGACCCGCTCGGCACTCTCCCTCGCCAGCAAGCCTTTACCCACCGCAAGTTCATTGGCCGCCACCATACCGATGGCTACACCCAGGCCGTGGTCGAGCCGGTATCCGGAAGCCGCCTCGACCGCATGGCCGATGGTGTGTCCGTAGTTCAGGATGCGCCGCAAATCGGACTCGCGCTCGTCCGCCGCCACCACTTCGGCCTTGATGGCACAGCAACGGGCGATGACCTCCTCCAGAACCGACAGATCCAGGGCCAGGACCGCCTCGCGATTTTCCTCCATGTATCTGAAAAAATCAGAATCCCAGACAACTCCATATTTAACGATCTCGGCCAGTCCGTTCAACAACTCCTTTGCCGGCAAGCTTTTCAAAACCAGGGAATCGATATAAACGCACCTGGGCTGATAAAAGGCCCCGACCAGATTCTTGCCCTCGGGGATATCCACCCCGGTCTTGCCCCCTACCGAACTGTCCACCTGAGCCAGCAAAGAGGTGGGGACCTGAATAAAGGGAATTCCCCGCATGTAGGAAGCGGCCAGAAAACCGGTGATGTCACCGGTCACCCCGCCGCCCAGAGCGATCAGGGCGTCTTTTCGATCGACCCCGAGCCTGGCAAGGCTGCTGGCCAGATCGGCAATGGTGCCGAGATGCTTATGGGACTCCCCCCGAGGAAAAGATATCAGCTCCGAGTCCAGGCCGGCGGAGGCTAGAGAATCACGCAGTTGAGCCCCGAATAAGGAGGCTACCTGATCGTCGGCCACGACAATGTAACGCTTGGCAAAATTCCTGGCCGCCAGGTCGGCGCCGATCATCGCCAATTGTCCCTTTTGGATCATAATAGGATATGAACGGCTGCCCAAACCTACCGTAATTTCCCGCATCAAATCACCTTTTTAAAAAATACTGAATAGATTCAAAAACCACTATATCGTAAAAGCAATAGTTAGCAAGAAGCTTGACATCGCTCCTCGGACTGACGCACAATAATTGTATAGCATTACTAACCGTTTTCAGGAGGGGTATCGTGGCACCGAATAAAGAACGGAAAGGTTTCGATAAACACCTCAAGATAGCCGGAACCGCCATCGGTCAATTCCTGGGCAAATCACAGGCCAGATTCGAAAAGGCCACTAGACAGGCCCATAAAACCACCGAAAAGCTTGTCGAGACCATAGTCACCAGGAGCGGGCAAATGACACAACAGGTGACCATGGGGAATATCCCGAAAACCACAAACTACGGAGAGGAGCCGACAGAAAAAATGACAACACCAAGACTAAGACCCATTAAAAATAAACCGATCGAAGAATCCATCCGGATTCTTGGGGAAGACATCATAAACTACCTGATCGACAACGGCAAAACCACTACCGCGGAAATGATGATGGTTATGGAAAAACGGCGCCGCAATCCGGCAATGATATACGGCGCCATAGGGTGGCTGGCCGGGGACAACCGGATTCATATCACCAGAAACGGCCAGAATCTCTCCCTGCGCTGACCCCTTCTTTTGCCAGGCACAAATGAGACTTGCAACTCCAGGCCATCAAGGTGCCGCCAAGGGAGTTGAACAGCTCAGTCACGGCGCGCTGCATGGCATGTCTGTCAAACTCGCAAAAAAAGGGGAGACGCCCTATCAAGGCATCTCCCCTGCTACTCTCTAAAACTTATCCGGTAATGAAATCTACATCGTATCGCCGGAAGCGGCGCCCTGCATCTTGACCTCAACCTTCTCGGTCAGACCCTCGTAATACTCGCGCAGGATGACCAGGACTTCCTCGCGTCCGAAGTGATCCGGAATCTCGGCGCCATCGGAAAGGGCTTTCCGCAGCTTGGTGCCGGACAGGATAACCCGCGACTCTTTGTTGTGGGGGCAGGTACGCAGAGAAGCCATGCCGTCACACTCGGTGCAGTAAAAGGTCCAGTCGATCTTCATCGGCTTGCACTGCAGATCCTTGCCGGCATCACCGGTGGTCGGGATCCGGTCGAAGATCTCCTGGGCCTCGAACAGGCCGTAGAAATCGCCGACACCGGCATGGTCGCGGCCGATCAGCATGTTGTTGATCCCGTAGTTCTGGCGAAAGGTAGCATGCAGCAAGGCTTCACGGGGACCGGCATAACGCATATCCAGCGGATAACCGGCCTGAATGACGTTGTCTTTGACGAAGTGGTGCTCGACCAGACAGTCAATGGCCTTAACCCGAACTTCGGCGGGAATATCGCCCGGCTTGAGATTACCGATCAGGGAGTGGATCAGGACGCCGTCGCAGACCTCGATGGCGATCCAGGCCAGGTAGGCGTGGGAGCCGTGCATGGGGTTACGGAGTTGCAGGGCGGCAACCTTAGACCAGCCGCGCTCCTCGAACATGGTGCGGGTCTCGGCCGGGGTCAGATAAACACCCTTGTAGTCGGCTGGATACTCGCCTTCGGAAAGGACCTTAACGGGACCGGCGATATTGAACTCCTTCTGGGCCATAACCATCTTAACACCGGGATGGTCTTCCATGGCGATTTTCCAGAAAACATCGTCGGCGGACTCTTCGCCCTGGCCCTTGAAGACTTTCTCACATTCCCATTTCTTTTCCACATCGGTCATGGCGTACTTCTCGGTGACCTTCATGGTGGCATAAGCCTCACCGTCTCTTACCAGGGCGATTTCGTCACCCTCTTTAATAGCGTCGGCATCGGCGGCAGAAATATCAAGAGTTACGGGGACCGGCCAGAAAGTACCATCGGCCATCTGGAAGTTCTCACAAACGCCTTTCCAGTCAGCCTTCTTCATGAAACCATCAAGCGGGCTGAAACCGCCGGTTCCCATCATGATCAGGTCGCCTTTGGCGCGGGCGCTGATCTCAATCTGTTTGAGACCGGCGACTTTTTCTTTTTCGGCTTCCAGTTCATTGCCGTGCAACTTGCAGCAAACCAGACCTTTACCACCGTGAGGAGCTACTAATTTCGACATGTCAACTTCTCCTTGTTGAATTTATTATATAAATGAATAGAGCTTCAGAAAAATAAAGTATAACTTTATAAAGATGGGAGTGGCAATTGTCAAGTTATAATTATTGACTCCCCCCGCCAATAGGACAAGCCCCCAGCCGGCCGCCTGACAGCCCCGAACAAACGCCGGCGCCAGCCCGCGGACCCGGTTTATCCGTGCTTTTTTCACCCAACCTTTTCGCCCCCGGCCCTGGAGGGCAAGGATGGCCGGCCGAATATCTTTATGGCTACAATACTCACCTCGTAGAGGACGACGAGCGGACCAGCCATGAGAACCTGGTTGACCACATCCGGTGTCGGAGTAAGAATCGCCGCGATAACAAACGCGATCAGGATCGCGTATTTGCGATTGCGCTTGAGAAAGGGGGGATCAACCACCCCGAGTCTGGCCAGAAAAACCATAAAGACCGGCAACTCGAAAATGAGTCCGAAAGAGATCAGCAATCTGATGCTGAGAGAAAAATATTCATTGACCGCCGGCATGGCGCGGAGATACTCGTTGGAATACCCCACCAGGAACTTGAAGGCCGGTGGAAAGACCAGGGCATACCCGAAAAAGGCTCCGCCCAGAAAACAGACCGAGGAAAGCAGAATAAAAGGGAACAGCGCTTTCTTTTCATGATGATAGAGCCCGGGGGCGACAAAGCGCCAGATCTGGGCAAATATCACCGGACTGGCCAACAACACCCCGCAAACCAGGGCTAATTTCAGGTAAAAAAAAAGGCCTCCTGATAAGAGATGAAGATCAAAGAGGATTCTTCGGGCAGTACCTCGAAGAGCGGCTTGAAAAACCAGTGGCCGATATCCCGGATAAAATAGTAGGAGACACTGAAACCGAGTCCGATCGCCGCCAAAGAGACAACCAGGCAACCACGCAATTCGGCGAGATGCTCGGTCAGGGATTGTTGCTCCAGATCTTCCACTTGCCAGCTCAATCAGTTAAAAATCAATTTTATTACGAAGCTTCCAGAGCGGCGAAATCCGCTTTATTTGCTCGATTGGCAGCTCGTCCCAGAAGATCTCAACCCCCGGGGAAAAATCACCCAGTTCCACAAGCCCCTCCGGGGTAAGGATCTTGGCACACCTGACATCCCAGCGATCCCGGGGAATTTCTTTGATGATTCTGTCGGGATCCCCAAGGGCGCCAATCACTTGAAAATTGGCGGCCACGCCGCCCATCTTTGCCAAGAGGGCGACGGCAAGGTCGAAGAAACCCCGCCCGTCCCCCAGATGACCGCCACATCGGTCGACAGCCAAGGCCTCGCCAACGAATAGAGAGATGGCCAGGGAAGCGACATCGGCGGCGGCGAGTTTCCTGCCGTGGCGGGCCAAGCCCTTATAGGTCACGGCCGAGACCAACTCCTTAAAAGGGATCCGGAAGGGTTTAAGCAGGTAAAAACCGTCTTTAAGACCCGCCGCCGGCATGATCAACTCCTTGCCGTCAAGCAGGGCATTGACCCGGGCCTGGCGCAGCAGCAGGGAAGGGTCAAGAAAAATCTGTTGGCACTGCCGATAGTCCCGTGAACGCCGAAGATTCTCCGCCAATTTGCCCTGCACGGCGACAATCCGGTCCTCCGCCTGTTGCCGACATAGGATTCGCAGTTCTTTTTTAGTCAAGAGATTTGCCGCCCGGGGAGGAAGAGAGCCGCTGCGAAGAGATGTAATTTCAATCCAGGCTTCAGTTAATCGCGGCAGTAGTTATACCCAGGCTCCTC
>JBHEOZ010000016.1:10626-16573 GCA_046260555.1 Desulfurivibrionaceae bacterium | reverse complement strand
TTGTATGAATATCTTTATCTGGGCCTGCCGCAATATCTGGCGGACCCGCCACCGCAGCGGGGTTATAATCGGAGCCATGGCCTTTGCCGGCGCCATCATGATCTTCTATGCCGCCCTGATGGAAGGGCTTCTCCATACCACCGAACAGAATGCCATCGCCATGGAAACCGGCCAGTTCCAGATCCACCCCGAAGGCTACCGGGACGACCCCGACCTCTATACCCGCATCGACAACGTGGAGACAATCCTTGCCGACCTTGAAGCGGCAGGTTTCAGGGGGGCGCCCCGGTTGTACGGCGCCGGCCTGGCGGCGGCGGGGAATTCCTCGGCCGGGGTCAGGCTCAGGGGAGTCGATGTCCCTCGGGAAAGCCGGGTGACCGAGATCCATCGCCACCTGCTCTCCGGCTCCTGGCTGGATGACGGCGATCCGGCCGGGGTGGTGATCGGGCGGCGGCTGGCCGTGATTCTCGGGGTGCAAACCGGCAGTGAAGTAGTGATTGTCAGCCAGGCGGCCGACGGTTCGATGGCCAATGAACTCTATACGATCCGCGGCATTCTGAAATCGGTAGGGGACGGCGTCGACCGCTCCGGTTTTTTCATGGTTGCCGGCGCTTTCCGGGATCTTTTGGTTCTGCCGGAAGGGGTCCATGAGATCGCGGTCCGCCATGTCGATGAAGCTATTGATCTGGAGAAACGCACCGGGCAGCTGTCTGATCTGGCCCCCGGCCTGGAGGTGATGAACTGGCGGCAGCTGCAACCGGTGCTGGCCAGGATTCTCGATATTTCGAGGTATTCCCTGGTGCTGATGCTGTTTATTACCTACACGGCGGTCGGCATCCTGACCCTGAACAGCATGTTGATGGGGGTTTTCGAAAGAATTCACGAGTTCGGCATTATCAAGGCCCTGGGCGGACCGCCCCGGCAGATCTTTGCCCTGATCACCGTGGAGACCGTCATCCAGGTGGTAATCGCCTCGGTGCTGGCCCTGGCTGTCGCCGTGCCGCTGTCGTTTTATTGCGAGACCCATCCCCTCGACCTGAGTTCCCTGGCCTCGACTTCGGCATCCATTGCCGGGATCGCCATCGATCCTCGCTGGTATTGCCGGGTAACGGCCGATTCGGTGTTCACTCCGATCCTGGTCCTGTTCATCGTCTCGATGCTCGCGATAATCTACCCGGCTGCCAAGGCCGCTTTGATCCGGCCGTTGCAGGCTATTCATCACAGGTAAAAAGATGGATTTGCCCGAATCATTCCGCATAGCATGGCGCAACCTGCTCCGCAACCGGAGGCGCACCCTGATCACCTCCTTTTCGGTGGCTTTCGGGGTTCTGCTCTCCGTGACTTTCAGCGCTTCCGGCGACTATTCCTATACCAACATGATTAACAGCAGCGCCACTCTGGGTTTCGGTCATTTGGCCATCGAACCTCCGGGGTTTAACGATGCGCCGACCCTGGCCACAAGGCTTGACGGCGTCGATGAAATCAGGAGGCGCGCACTGTGGCTTGCCGAGGTGGAAAACGTTTATGCGCGGATCATGGGCCAGGCGATGTTTGCCACCGGCTCCAAGAGCATCGGCGGCCAGGTGATCGGCATTGATCCGGCCGTTGAAAACCGGGAGCACAATATTTTCATCAAGTCGATTGTCGAGGGTGAGCTCTTTCGGGAAAGTTCGTCCGGGGGAGTCCTGATCGGGGACCGGATGGCCGAAAAATTAAAACTGGGGCTCGGCAAAAAACTGATTTATACGCTGACCGATCGAAGCGGCGAAATGGTCAGCGGCATTTGCCGGGTCAGCGCTATTTTCGACACCGGGGTCGATGATGTCGATAGTTCGGTGATCCTGCTGCCCATTGACACCCTGCGCAAGGTTCTGGGTTACGAACCCGCTGCCGCTTCATTGCTCTCGGTGTTTATCAGGGATCAGCGCCAGGTCGAAGAGGTTCGGGACCGGCTTGAGATGGTGATCGGCGGCCCTGACCGGGAAATTCTGACCTGGCGCGAGACCCAGGCCGAACTGGCCGGACTGATCGCCATTGACCGGGCCGGCAACTACCTGATGCAGGGGCTGGTCGGCCTGTTGATTGCGGCCGGAATATTAAATACCATGATGATGAGCGTCATGGAGAGGAGCCGGGAGTTCGGGATCATGATGGCGGTCGGCATGGCGCCGTCCCAGGTGGTGGCCATGGTGGTCGCCGAATCCTTTTTGATCGGTGTGCTTGGTCTGCTGATGGGGATTGTCCTGACCACACCCTGGTATCTCTACATGGTCCGGGTCGGCATCGATTTAAGCAGTCAGATCGGGGTCGATTACAGTACCAGCGGGGTTCTGGTCGATCCGGTTCTCAAATTTAGGCTTTTCAGGGAGAGCGCCATCGCCATCGCGGCGGGGGGCTTCGGCCTGACCATGCTGGCCGGGATCTACCCCGCCTATAAGGCCGGGCGGGTGGCGCCGGTGGACAGTATCCGCACTTTTTAAAGGTTCAAGGGGCAAGGGGCAAGGGGCAAGGGCAAGCTGCAAGCGAAAGGCTTAAAAGATAGCTTCAAGCTTCAAGCTGCAAGCTACAAGCGGAAAGCTTAAAGATAAATGAAAGACAGCTGCAAGTTATAAAAATATGAAAACGCAAAAAGTCGTACTTGTCTGCTCAAACGAAACTTATGCCCTGTGGGTGTAAAGAACAAGATTTCTCACATGCGTTCGAAATGACAGCTTTTTCGACTTTTTGCGACGCCATCATAAATAAAGGACGGCGGCAAGCTCTAAATATGTAAGCTAATCCGCAGTTGACTTGTAGCTTTTGGCTTTTGGCTTTCAGCTTTTGGCTTGCAGCTTGTAGCTGAGTCTAAAACGGGGAGAATATGACCGACGACGTGGTGGTAAGAACGGAGCATCTCAGCAAGGTCTATCGGGAAGGCAAAGTCGGGGCTACGGCCTTAAGCGATCTTAGTTTCGAGCTGCGTCGCGGCGAGTTTACCGCCTTGAGCGGGCCGTCCGGATCGGGGAAGACGACCCTCCTGAACATGATCGGCGCCCTGGACGAACCTACCGGGGGAAGGATTATTCTCGACGGTCTTGATCTGGCCGATCTTTCCCGCACCGAGTTGTCGCGTTTGCGGCGGGATCGGATCGGCTTTGTCTTTCAGGCCTACAACCTGGTGCCGGTGTTGACCGCCTTCGAGAACGCCGAATTCGTCCTGGCCCTCCAGGGGGTCGGTAGGGAGGAGCGCCGCCAGCGGACCATGAAGGTGCTGGAGGAAGTGGGGATTGCCGAGCTTGCCGATCGACGCCCGGACGAGCTTTCCGGCGGTCAGCAGCAGCGGGTGGCGATTGCCCGGGCCATCGCCCCGGAGCCGGTGGTAATCCTGGCCGATGAGCCTACCGCCAATGTCGATTCGGCCAACGCCGCCGGCCTCCTTGATTTGATGGAGCGGCTCAACCGGGAGAAGAATATGACTTTCCTCTTCTCGACCCATGATCAAAGGGTGATCAGCCGGGCCCGGCGGCTGATCAGTTTACAGGACGGGGTGCTGATCGGCGACGAGAAGGTCGGCCCATGATCCGCTGGTCCGGAGTTCTGCTTTTTTGGCTGATCCTTATTGCCCGGCCGGGAAACGGGTTTTGTTTCTATGAATATCGGCAAGGGGATTCCGCGCTTGAGTTGTACGGCTTTTTCGGGGCCGGGATCGGCCAGCTGACCTATCCGACTGATAGTGTTGTCTATGCGAACCGTGATGACCAGGCCTGGTCCGGGGATCTGCGGCTTATGATGGATGCGGATCATGGGGATAGTCATCTGAGCGCTAATATTCTCCAGAGCAGCCGTTCGAAAATCTCCTTTGCGGCCCCGGTCGCTCACCTTGCAACCCTCGATGTGGAGCGCAGCAGCGTGTTGACCTGGGAACAGCACGATTCCGGGCGAGTCCGCGCGGAGCTTGTGGCCGACACTTTCCACCTGCAACTGAGGAGCAGCCGTCTCGATCTGACTGCCGGACGGCAGCCGATCAATCTGGCGACCACCTTTTATTTCACCCCGAACGACTTTTTCGCCCCCTTCGCGCCCCAGACTTTTTTCCGGTACTACAAACCCGGGGTGGACGGTCTGCGGGGCGATTACCGCTTATCCGAGTTGTCGCAGCTGACAATGATCGGGGTCTTGGTCTACGAGCGGGACAGTTCAGCGGCCAACGGCTGGAGCCGTAGTCCGGACTGGTCGGAGACGGCATTGTTATTAAGAATATCAAGGGAAATAGCCGGTTTCGGCTGGGCAGTGCTTGCCGGGAGCGTCGATGACAGCACGATCAGCGGCGCTTCCCTGCAAGGTGAGATTTTCAAGGGGATCGGCTTGCGGGCCGAAGGCCATTATGCGGCGCCGGAAACCTCCGGCGGCAACAGTCATTACAAATTGGCGGCAGGTCTGGAAAAACTTTATGCCAATAATTTCAGCTGGCGGTTGGAGTACTTGCGGAACAGCGGCGGCGGCCTGGCAAATCTCAACCAGGTTCCGGGAGCTGCCGCCGGCAACCGTGATTATGCCGCCCTCGGTTTCGGTTGGGAGTTCTCGCCGCTGCTGACCGGAAGTCTCATAGGTCTGGCCGCACTTGACGATGACTCCCGGCTGTTATCCGGCAATCTGCTTTATTCGCTTTCCAATGAATCGGAGTTGTCGTTGATCATCTCGATTCCGTCCGGCGACAGCTCCGGCACAACCACCCCAGGTTCGGAATTTGGCAATCAGCCCCGCCTGGCTCTTCTCGAATACCGCTTCTATTTTTGATCCTGAATCCGTGACGGCTATTGGACAGTTTGTCCGTATCAGCCGGCGAAGGGTTTTGCGGCTTTTTGCGGGTTTATCACCTATAAACTGCTAATAATTTCAATAAACCAAGCTAACTTCTTGAAAAGTTGTTAGAAAAAAATTAAGGATACATTTTGAGCTTTATGCATTTAACGGACATATCCGATGGCTGGAGATCGAAAACATAAAGGTGAAATTCTGGCAGTTGGCGGCGGCAAGGGCGGCGTCGGCAAGAGTTTTATTATCAGCAGTCTCGGGATGAGTCTTGCCAGGAAAGGCAAGGTAGTCATGATCGACGGTGACCTGGGCGGGGCCAATCTTCACAACTTCCTGGGCGTATCGCCTCCCCAAACCTCCCTGATTGATTTTTTCGAACGCAAGGCCCCCCTGTCGGAACTGATTGTCGACAGCGGTATCGAGAACCTCAGCCTGATCAGCGGCATGGTCGGCACCACCGGGGCCGAGAACATCAAATATGTCCAGAAAAAGAAATTGTTCAGCCACATTCTCAGTCTGGAGGCCGATTATATTCTGATCGATCTGGGCGCCGGCGCTCATTTCAATACGATCGACACCTTGTTGCTGGCTGACCGGAAGATCATCGTTGTCACCCCGGAAATCCCCTCCATCGAGAATATGTATAATTTTCTTCGGAACCTGTTTTTCAGAAGGCTGGGCAGTGCATTGGGGCAGCATGGCTACCGGGAACTGGTCATCTCGATCTGGAAGGACAGACGCGGTCTCGGGATTAAGAATTTCCAGCAGCTGGTCGCCCACCTGAAGAATATTTCACCTCTTTACAGTGGATATGTCGAGTATGACGAGAGTGTTTCCCATAGTGTCAACCGGAGGTTGCCGTACATGAACGCCTTTGCCGCTTCCCGCTGCGCCCGCAGCATCAATGAATTGGCCGACAACCTGGTGTCCGGTCAGCAGGTAAGGATTGTAAGCTGATGAATCGAAAAGCCCGCAGACATCATTTCGAGATCCTCGAATTGGATATTGAAGCGAGTCCGGCCGAGATCAACAAGGCATATCTTCTGCTCAAGGATATCTATTTGGACGACTCCATGGCCATTACGGCAATGGCGGAGGAAATCTCCGCTGAAGACAAGGAGGAGATTCTCCAGCGGATCGAGGATTCCTACCG
>JBHEOZ010000016.1:0-10572 GCA_046260555.1 Desulfurivibrionaceae bacterium | reverse complement strand
TGTCGGAGATGGTCAGCGAGGAAAAGCACGCCGTCTCCGCCCTGGTCGACAGCCTGGTGGACGGAATTGATGGGTTTAACGGCGCCGCTCTGAAGGAAATTCGTCAACGGCTCGAGATTTCCCTGGATGACATGGCGATGGAGACCCGGATTCAGCGCGAACATCTGGCTAATATCGAAGCGGATAATTTTGCTGCGTTGCCTGTAGCGGTTTACACCAGGGGCTTTGTTTTAAACTACGCCGAATTCCTCTCTCTTGACGCGGAGAAGGTGGCGGGAAGCTATATGGATAACTTCAGGCAGTATCATGGTGATGGCGCCAAATAAGATCATTCCGGCCGGGTGATTTCAATCTCAATATTTTCCGAAAAGGGACTTTTCGATGAGATCGATAAACGAGCTGTGGGGCGATCTCGGTGAATTACCGGAAAATGAAACCCTGCATGTTATAACCCGGTTGTTCGCCATCTATGAAGATGAGTTGCGGAATAATCCGGACAACGAAGGGGCTTTGAAGTTTTTTCGTAATCTGGAAAATGTTATTGATCAGGTATGCGCCTGCAACAGCAACAGGAGATGATTGCATGGTTGGAGCGAGGAGCGGGGGTTAGAAGAATGAGTTGGGCTGGAATGAAATCAGGAACGGTCGTATGCCTTGCCTTGTTTGTGTTTGCAATGTTTTTCATTGCGCCGGCTTCGTTATCGGCCAAGAATGGCAAAATTATAGAGGGCAATTGTGAAAACGGCGCGGGAACCTTTGAGTATTCCTCCGGCGCCTTATACGTCGGTGAGTGGCTGAACGGTAAGGAGCATGGCCGGGGCCGGATGACTCTGCCCGACGGCAGCAGTTATGAGGGTGAATATAAAAATGGCCGCCCCCATGGTTATGGGGTTTTTCAGCTTCGGGACGGGCGGCAATATAACGGAGAATGGAAATACGGCGTGGCCGAAGGGCAGGGGGTCGAGGTCAATCCTGACGGAAGCAGCTATGAGGGGCACTGGCATAACGGTCTGCCGAGCGGTTACGGGGTGAGTACTGTCGGAGGCAGGGAAGAAAGGCAAGGGTACTGGGTTGATGGAGAATATGTCGGCAGGGATAAGTTCTGGAATGTTAGGTAGTGCCTATCCATAAATGGTCTTTTTGCCCGATAACTTCGTCGCCGCGGAGTCGGAAAGTGCTCACGTACCCAAGTACGCTGCGCTTTTCCGACATCCTTGCTTCTCGTTCTCGGACAAAAATCCTCATTCCCGGGCAGACACCAGGTAATGTAAATCGTCAGTATTTGATCAGAATGTAAAGGATATGAACTCCCACTCCGGATATCCCCGCTCCGACATAGCGGAGGATTGCCGCTCCTCTCCCGGTTTTCCCGGGTAAAACGCCAACTATCACACCGGTTATATGAATTGCCGCGGTCCCCATTAAAAATCCGGCGGCGTAAATGACCGGTTCGACGATGGCCGGCATCTCGGTGCCATGGGCATGGCCATGGAATATGGCGAAGAAGCCGACCCCCGCCATGGCCCAGACCGCCGGCAGTTTTTTCTCCAGGGCCAGGGCAAAGCCCAGGATCAGGACCGACAGGGCTATGCCGTATTCCACTCCGGGTATGTTGACCGCTTTCGCCCCGATTAAGGCGCCTAAGGCCATTACCGATACGAAGGTAGCCGGGACGGCCCAGATAGCCCGGCCGCCCATCCGGGCGCTGAGAATGCCTACGCTGAGCATGGCCAGCAGGTGATCGAAGCCGAGAACCGGATGGGTCAGTCCTGCCAGGAATCCGCCTTCGCCGCCGGGGGCGTGGGCCATGACGACGGCGGGACAGATCAGGATAATCAGGATTGCGGAAATCAATCCGGACATCTTTCAGTCGCCCTCGAATTCGGTCTGGGAGTAGATCGCGTATCCCTTGTCCTTGAGCTTCTTTTCGCCGCCGACATCGGGCAGGTTGACGATAAAGGCCATTTCCACGACAATTCCGCCGATTTTTTCGATCAGTTCGGCCGCCGCCAGGGCGGTGCCGCCGGTGGCCAGCAGGTCGTCAACCAGAAGAACTCTCGCCCCTTCCGGAAAGGCGTCTTTGTGGATCTCGATAATGTCGGTGCCGTACTCCAGGTCATATTCCTGGGAAACCACATCGTGGGGGAGTTTGCCCTTTTTGCGGATCGGCACGAATCCTTTAGCCAGGGTATAGGAAAGGGCGCCGCCGATGATAAAGCCTCTGGCCTCGATGCCGACTATAATGTCGAATGCGAAGTCGCCTTCGAGGTAGCGGTGGGTGAAGTTGTCGATCACCAGTCTGAAACCGACCGGGTCCTGGATCAGGGTGGTGATATCCCTGAACATGATGCCTTTCTTGGGGTAATCGGGGACGGTTCTTATTCTTGATTTTATCGGCATTACTTTTTTCTCCTACCTGAATCCGTGAGCGTTCGAGAACGGTGCAGATGCAAGGCGACAACAATGTTGATAATACTGATGGTATATCAACGAGTTGTCAACGCGGCAGATGCGCCGTTATCGGGCGCCCCGCAGGGCGGCGGGTGAATAGTTATTCCCGTCGCAAATTAAACATTTTTTACGTAATTACAGCCACCTAATCTAATGAGCCGTGCAAAGCCGTCACGGATTCAGGGTATGGTTAAGTTAACGATGAAGCGGCAAGAACGGTAGGAAAAGTTTACCATTTAATCGAACAAAATAAAATGGTATATTACTTTGTTAAGATCCCATCGTCCACCTCTTTAACTCCCGGCCAGCTTGACTTTGTACCCCTGTTTTTCCAAATGTTCCTTTAAAAACTCACGGTGATCGCCCTGAATCTCGATCACCCCGTTTTTAATGGTTCCGCCGGAACCGCATTTTGCTTTAAGCAATTTGGCCAGTTTTTTGAGCTCCGCGTCCTCAATGGTCAGTCCGGCAATCAACGAAACCCCGCTGCCCTTACGTCCTTTGGTTTCCCGGCTGATCCTGACGAACCCGTCGCTTTTGGTAAGACTATTTTTGCCGCAGCGGCAGTTCCCTGGCGATTCGCCGCAACCCGGGCAGACCCTCCCCCGGTCGGTTGAATAAACAAGCCCGCCATCTTTATCTTTCTTTTTCGCCATAGTCCTGAATCCGAATAAGGAGAGAAACTAGTACTAGCCTTTATAACCGGTATCGACCGGCAGATTCTTTTTTGCCGAGCAGGCCACCGCCAGTTCGTCACAGCGCTCGTTCTGGGGATGTCCGGCATGGCCTCTGACCCATTTGAAGGTCACATCCAGTCCTTCGATCAGATCGAGCAGTTCCGCCCAGAGATCGGGGTTCAAGGCCGGCGCCTTGTTTGATTTGAGCCAGCCCCTTTTCCGCCAGGCCTTGGCCCAGCCTTTATTGATCCCGTTCACCACATAACGGGAATCGCTATAGACCGTCACCGGTTTATCGCGGTGCTCCAGCTCGCGCAACGCGACGATACAACCCATCAATTCCATGCGGTTATTGGTGGTATGACGGTAACCGCCGCACAGCTCTTTGATCTCGCCGTTATAGATCTGGACGACCCCGTAACCGCCGGGACCGGGGTTGAAGCGGGCGCCGCCGTCGGTATAGATCGACACCTCTCCAGGCTTGGGCGCGGTATCATCGGCATCCCGGCCCGGTTTTTGGGCTGGTTTTGACCTGGATCCGGCTGAAGCGGCTTGAGGATTTTCAAGCCAGCGCTCCGCTTCAAGCCGGGTGGGAAAACCTTTATATTTGGCGCCAGGAAAACCCCTTACCTGGGCATGGGCCTCGGGCCAGTTGTCATAGATGCCTGGCTTGGCTCCCACCGCGATCGCATAGAACTTTTTCTTTGTAGCCATTGCTGGTATTTCTCTCCATCAAAATTGATGACGTCGCAAAAAGTCCAAAATGGGATGACTAAGCATGCAATACCCCCTTGCGGGGTGAAAATCGTCAGATCCAAGGCGCGCGAATTTCGAGGAATGAAGCGTACTTCAGTACGCTGCAATGACGAGACAATTTGCAGCAACGCAGGAGCTGGCGATTTATGCCCTTTAGGGTGCTTTTTGCGACGCCATCAAAATCAAACCAGTGTTACAGGTTGAACAGGAAACAGTCAACTTAACAGACAATTGCCATTCTTAAAAACAACAACTTTATTTGACAAACTCGCAAAAGTCTCGAGAAGGGAACAACACCGCGAGGAAGCCGTTAAAGCCGGCAGAGCCCAAAAGATGCCCCAGCCCATAAATTTAGCTGGAACAATCGAGAGCCTGAGCCGCTCAAGTTATCCTTTGACTTACCGCTCGGGTTTTATGCTAATCTTTAAGAAGAATATTTAATGAGGATTTTATGACCCGCCACACCAAAATAATCGCCACCATCGGCCCCTCCACCATCAAGGAAATGGATCTGCAAGCACTGATGACGGCTGACGTTAATGTCTTTCGCTTCAATTTCTCCCACGGCAGCAACAAGGGAAAGGGCGAGGTAATCGAACTGATCCGGCGGATTGCCGCCCGCAAAGGCCGCACGGTCGCCCTGCTCGGCGACCTCCAGGGCCCGAAGATCAGAACCGGCGAGATGAAAAACGGCGCCATGGAAGTGCGCTCCGGCATGAAGGTCATAATTACCAACCGGGAAATGCTAGGCAGCGACGGAGTCATCCCGACCGGCTACCTCGATCTGCCGAAAGACGTCAAACGAGGCAACCGAATCCTTATCGACGACGGCGCCATTGAATTGAAGGTCGAGTTTGTCGAGGAGGATGAAGTGGTATGCCGGGTTATCAGCGGCGGAACCGTCAAGAACCATAAAGGCATCAATTTGCCGGGTGTGGTAATTTCCGCGCCGGCCCTGACCGACAAGGATCTTGAAGATGTCGCCTTCTGCGCCCGCCTTGAACTGGATTTCATCGCCCTCTCCTTTGTGCGCCAGGCAAGCGACATAGTCCAGCTCAAAAGGTATCTGCAGTCCCTGCGCAGTGAAATCCGGGTTATAGCCAAGATCGAAAAACCGGAGGCAATCGAGGATTTCAAGGCGATCCTCGAGGCGGCCGATGGAATCATGGTGGCCAGGGGCGATCTGGGAGTGGAAATGAACCCCGAGAAAGTGCCGCTTCTTCAGAAAAACATTATCGCCAAATGCAACCGGGCCGGCAAACCGGTGATTACCGCCACCCAGATGTTGGAAAGCATGATCGTCAACCAGCAGCCGACCCTGGCCGAAACCTCGGACGTAGCTAACGCCATTCTTGACGGAACCGACGCGGTAATGCTCTCCGGCGAAACCGCCATCGGCAAATATCCCCATCGGGCCATCAGGGTAATCAACCGGGTGGCTCTGGATATAGAGCGTAATTTACCCCGGGGCAACAACAACCCCGCCTCGCCGGAAAAAAAACTGGGCGGCAGGACCGGTTCCAGCCTCACCGAGGCAATCGGCCAGGCGGCCTGCCGGGTCGCCAGCGAAGTCGGAGCCAAGGCAATTCTTGCTTTTACCCAGACCGGCAACACGGCGACCCTCGTCACTAAATATCGGCCCTCGATACCGATTTACGCGGTCACCCCTTCCACCCGTGTTCAGCGGCTGATGTGTATCTACAGCGGGGTCCGGGCGCTGGTGGTCGATTTTCAGGGCAACACCGAGGCCCAGATCGATGAGGTCGAGGCGGCGGTACTGGCTTCCGGGGTCTTGCAGGACGGCAGTTTGGTGGTGATAACCATGGGCAGTCCCCTCTCGGCTCCCGGCACCACCAATCTGCTGAAGATCCACCGGTTAACCAAAAGATGATCGGGATGGGAAACGACAAATATTGCCCCGCATATATCTGTGAAAATTTGATTTGACACCGGCAAGGTACCGGTAATAGCCTTTAAAGAGAAGTCGATGTAATGCAATTTCAAGAAGGCACAAGGGCCCGGTTGGAAAAGAGGCGGCATAAGGAACCAGATGCCGGCAAATCAACTAAACCGCTATCGGAGAAGAAAAGATGAAAAAAGTAGACATTGAGAAAATGGTCGAAAAGATCAAACAGCGGCGGGACGAGCTGAAAGTCAAAATGCATCTGGGCAAGACCGAGGCCGAAGAAGAGTGGAAAGTCACGGAAAAGAAATGGCACCAATTAAAACCTAAATTCGACTCGATGACCGCCACGGGCGGAGAAGTCGCCAAGGAACTTGGCGGGACCATGAAGCAACTCGGCGATGAGATCATGAAGGGATACAACAGGATCGGCAAGATATTAAAAAAATAAAAGACAAAAACCGGAAATGAAATTATCTGAAAAACATGGAGGAAATGCTATGGAAATTACCAAATGGGAACCGATGCGCGAGATGGAAGATTTTTTCGATAGATTCTCCCGACCGCTGGGCTGGCCGGCCAGATTGGGCCAGGAACTGGCCCGGGGCAGTGAGTGGGCTCCCCGGGTCGATATATCGGAAACGGACAAGGAGTTTGTGATCAACGCGGAAATCCCGGAAGTCAAGAAGGAAGACGTCAAGGTCAATGTCGAAAACGGGGTTCTCACCTTAAAGGGTGAAAGAAAACAGGAAAAAGAGGAAAAGGACAAGAAATTCCACCGGATCGAGCGTTTCCACGGTTCCTTCTGTCGGAGCTTCGCCCTGCCGGACAATATCGACGAGGACAAAATCGACGCCACTTTTAAGGATGGTATGCTGAAACTGACCATTCCCAAAACCGAAAGCAAGAAACCAAAGGCCATCGAGGTCGAGGTCCATTAGGCTAAACCCTTCCGCGCCGAAGTTACCTGGCACGGCTCGATCCCAAAGTGAACACAGCATCTTATTGACAGCGGCCCGATCGACAAAGCCGGGCCGTTATTTTTCCCTGATCGAATTCAGGTTTTATCAATAATTGAACTTCTCATGCAGATAAGAGGGATATTTGGGAATTCCCGACTTATAAAATCCATAATATTTCAGGGTGATGACCGTGCCGACCGGCGGCGGGTTTTCCCGCACCTCGTCACTGAAACCGCTGCCGATCTTGAATCTGGTCTTATCGTGGGGCAACTCGACCAGTAAAGCCCCCATCCGCCCGGCATTGCGGCCCTCGCCGCCGAGATGGCCGACGACGACCGCTTCCATATCCGAATAACTTTTAAGTTTCAAAACATCCTTGCTGCGCCCATGGGTATATGGGGAACCGGACCTGCGCAGGATGATGCCCTCGCCGCCGACATTTTCGATCATCTTCAGTTCGTTTTGCAGATACTCATCGCTGGTGGCCGGCTTATGTTCAATGATGAAGGCGAATTCGGAAGGATGCCGCCCGAACCATAATCTGGCTTTATTCAATCTATCCTCAAAACCGCCGGACACCTTCGGCGCATCGAAAATGGCGAACTTCAACTCAAGCCAGCCGACATGGGCATCCTTCTGCGTGACGATGCTGATCGTTTTTTCAAAGGTGTTGCGGCCGGCCCAGAGCTCCCCTTCCACTTCGAAATCAGGGAAATTTTTCGTGAAGGTCCCGGGCGGATTAAACTGAACCCCGTTTTTCGAGATCAATCGCTTACCGTCCCAATAAGCTCTCACCCCATCCAGCTTTTCACTCATCAGCCAGCCGGATAAATCACTACCCTCTTTGTAGACCAGGGGCTGCATAACCTCGAGAGCCCATCCGGATTGAGGTAAAAAGCAGGTTGCAAAAACCAGTAATGCAATTAATTTTTTAATCATCGCTCTTCCTCTTTCTGTTTTGAGAATACCGCATACCAAACTCTGCTGATATTCTGCCTGTCAGATTATAGTTACCTTTAAACGACATTAACAGACAACATCACCATAGGCAATCAATTTGACAGGTGATATTTTGACAAAGAACATATAGATCCCGGAGTCATAATCGCCGGCATCTCGTTTTTTTGTTGGTCCGGGAGAGCGACGGCTGATAAGATTTAAGAGGTCGTAAAAGATATTCCTGAAAAAAAAGATGATGATTACAATCCTGCCGCCATTGCTTCGGAGATTTCATGGAAAAAAATGAACAGCGCCTGGAAGAACACCTGATAACCGAGCAACCCTTCTACCTGCCCCAGGGAGATGAGCTGATCATCGGTGAATCGGCTTATCGATTCAAAATACCTTTACTGCTTAAAGGGCCGACCGGCTGCGGCAAGACCCGTTACATGCAGCATCTGGCCTGGAAACTGAAACGGCCTCTGGTGACGGTTTCCTGTCACGACGATCTCTCCACCGGAGACCTGGTGGGGCGTTATTTGATCAAGGGCGGCGAGGCGGTCTGGGTGGACGGCCCTCTCACCATGGCAGTGCGGCACGGCGCGATTTGTTACCTGGATGAAGTGGTCGAGGCCCGCAAGGATACCACGGTGGTGATCCATCCCCTGGCCGACGACCGCCGGGAGCTGCCCATTGAAAAACGGGGGGAACTGCTGATTGCGCCGCCGGAATTCATGCTGGTTATCTCATACAATCCCGGTTACCAGAGCGTCCTGAAGGATCTCAAGCAATCGACCCGGCAGCGCTTTATTTCGATAGAATTCGATTACCCCGAAGCCGGACTCGAAACCGATATCGTCTGCCACGAATCCGGTATCGACCGGGAAACCGGGGTACTACTGGTCCGTTTGGCCGGGATGACCAGGCAGCTCAAGGACGAGGGGCTGCCGGAAGGGGCCAGCACCAGGCTGTTGATCCATGCCGGCAAACTGATCGGATCCGGGATGGACAAAAGGCGGGCCTGCCGGGCCGCGGTCACCGAAACCCTGACCGATGAACCGGAACTGCTGGCGGCGGTGACCGAGATGGTTCACTCTCTTTTTTGATCGCGTCAGCGATCTCGAGCCATGAATCCCGAAGAGCTGAAAGAGAGGTTTCTTGAAATGTTGACGCCGCCGCGGCCCAGTGACTGGGAGGCGGAGGAAAATCTAGCCCCGCTCGCCGATCTGCCCGAATCAAGGCAGGACTTGATTCTCCGGCAGGTCGGGGCGATCTGGCCGGTCAGCAACTCCCTCTGCTATTCCTATCTCGCCTGCGCCGACAAGGCTCTCTCCTGCCTGAACGAGGAACAGGTTTCCGGCTGGGTGGCCACCCTTCTCGATATCTATGAAAAAGAAGGGCTGAAAGCGGCCCAGGCCTTTATGGCCGATGTCGAGAGCAACTACCTCTGCCTGCTTCGGGGCGAAACCGGGGTCCGCCTCGCTGATGTCGCCCCCCGGCTCCTGCCCTACGCCAAGGGCATTCTGAAAAGCCTCGAATCATTCGAAAAGGCCGGAGAGGTCTTCACCGACACCGCTTCAATTTATCTGCCGGGCAAGCTGGCGATTTTTGTTGGCGAACCGGAAAACTTTCTGCTCTATAAATTGATCATAACCAGCCAACTCTCCCTGATCTGGGCCGGAACCTGCCTGGCGTCCATCGACCCCGCCGCTTTGCCGGCCGGGAAGTTGCAAACCGGCACCCTGTCCGCCTCGATAGCAGAGCGCCTGGAGCTTGAGGAACTCTGGAACCTTTTCCCCGATCCCCGCCTGGCCGAGGATATTTTCACCCTGGCCGAAGGATGGCGGGTCAGCCGGGATCTGGCCGCTAATTTCCCGGGCCTCTGGCGGGACTGCCATGATCTCCGCCAGGATCTGGTTAAACGTCGCCCTCTCCTGACCACCATGCCGGAAAAGAGCCGGATGATCGAAATCCTGAGCCGGTATCTGATCAGCGGCCGCATCCCCCTCGGCCATGCCTTGGACGAAGACCGCCTGCACCTCGTTATCGGGCAATTCGACCAACCGGCCGAGTCGGCTGGAGAATCCGCCGCCAAACTGATTTCGCTCCACGAACTGTTAAGCCCGTTCCGGGGTCCCTACGAACCGGTCGAACCGGTGTTCTACCTGGGCAGGTTGAAACCGGTTCAGGCCCGCCGGGTCCGGACGCGAAAACGGGCCGTAAGCCGCGATAAATTCATCAAGGCCCTGGCCGCCATCCTGCCGGACCGGGCCGGACCGGATTCGGAAGAAAAGGAGGAGAGCGAACCAGGCACGCACCGCGCTCGGGTTGACAGTGAAGAGGCGGTGGCCCTCCTGATCAACCGGACCGCGGCAGGGGATGAAAGATCCGCCGCGACGGAAACGGAAGAAGAGCGGGAGCCGGGGCGCCATATAATCCTTGAAGGTCCGGAAGTCGAACTGAGCGCCGAACTAAAGGAACTCAGCTCCGAAATCAGGGCCGGCCTCGGCCAGGTTCCGGAAGAATATATCTCCGCCGCTTTCGGCCTTGCCGGCAGGGGCGCCCCTCCCCCGGCCGGAGCGAATGAAGGGGATGGCGCCGGACTCGCCGCTTCCATCACTTACGACGAATGGGATTTCCGGCGCAAAGGTTTCCGCAAGAGATGGTGCATACTTAACGAGAAAAGGGTTCTGCCGGTAAAGGGTACTTTCGTCGGCCACACCCTGGAGAAATACCGGGGCTTGCTGATCAAGCTGAAAAAGCAGTTCGAGATGCTCCGCTGCACGGAACGGCTGCTCAAGAGGCAGCGCGACGGCGACGATATCGATCTCGACGCGGTAATCGAATCGATCTCGGACCTCCGGGCCGGCAGGCCGGAATCGGA
>JBHEOZ010000159.1:0-4825 GCA_046260555.1 Desulfurivibrionaceae bacterium | reverse complement strand
CGGCAGAAGGTCGTAGGCCGGCGACAGCCGCCAGCCCCGCCGGTATAGAAAACCGTGATTACGGAGATGGTCGTCTTCGTTTCGGACCGCCACGTTGAAGGCCATGCGCCGGAATAGTTCGTGATGGTCATCCCGGAGATTCTCGGCGAAGCGGCGCATCCGGTCGGCGATCCGCGGATATGAGCCGCGTTCCAGTTCATCGATATCGAGATCGCTCAGGGCGAAAGCGCTCATGAACGGCAGGCGGCGGCCAGCCTCCCGGTCGAAGCGCTTGACCAGATAGACCGCTCGCCCCTCCACGTTTTCCAGGCGGATTTCCGGGATCCGGAGGCCCGCCCGGCCGGCCATGGTCATGGTGGCGTATTCCAGGCCCGGATATTTGACGGCGGTTTTGCTGCTTTCGAATTTGGCGATCCACTGCTCCCCTTCGATCATCACCGTGCATTTGGGCTGGGCGCCGCCCAGGGAGGTGGCCTGCCGGAGGAGGTGGAGCATCTCCGGGGGCAGCTCCCGGTCCTCGATGGCCCGGTCGATCCCCCTGGCCACCTCGGCGAGATCGGCCAGGGAGCAGGAGGTTTCCGGTTTGGTGGTCGGCCGCTCCGGGGTCGGACCGAAGGAAATCGCCCCTACCGCCTCGGTGGAGATCAGGTCGATAAACTCGTGGTCCCGCAAGGTTCCGAAGGGCAGCCTCAACTGCTTGGCCATCAGGTAGCGACCCCAGCTGTCCGGCAAAACATCGCGCAGGATGCCGAAGATGCCGCCGTTCTTCCGGGTCGGATATTCCTGGTCGGAGAGAGGCAGGTTGACCGGGTCGATGGCGATGGCGTTGGGCCGTTCCAGATAGCGCCGGCCGTACTGAAAGGTGCCGACGCCAAGCTCGGGATCCAGGCTGAAAAGCCCGGCCGGGGCCGGTTGCCGCTCAGCCGGCAGCTCGATGAAGACGATCCTCTCGAAGCGGCTAGAAGTCAAGGCGCTTCTCCTTTCTGCTCCGGATCCGTTGCGGCAGCCGCTGTTTTTCCAGGGCCAGGCCGATCCGGTCATCCTCGGGCTCGGCAAAGCGCAGGGTGCGATCGAGCTGGTAGACCTCCAGGGCGGCAAGATAGGTCTCGATCCGGACCGCCGGGTCGCCCTGTTCCATCCGGCGCAGCGAAGACAATGAGGCGCCGATCTTCTCCGCCGCCTGGTTTAGCGAGATATGCCGTTTTTTCCGGGCAATCCGCAGATTTACGCCGATCTGCTCAAGCCTGGCCCGCATCTCAGGGGAAAGCATGCCGTTAAAGCCTCATATATGAGTTGTTAAGAAATGTAAGTGTTCATATATGAATAAAATAACCGGTGTGGACGGGGATGTAAAGAAGCAATTCGGCCCGGGCGATTTACGGGCGAGGGGTGCTCAGCCGATGGTCGGCGGCGGTGGGCCCGGGCCGCTGCCGCAGACCGGACAGCCCTGCATTCTTAAGGGTTTTTCCAGGCGGCACGATTCGAGGAGTTCGGCATCGGCGAAGATCTCCCTGGTCGGGCCGTCGGCCCGGATCCGGCCGTCATGCATGACGATGGTCCGTTCGCAGATGTCGACCACCATATCGAGATCGTGGGTGGCGATGATCTTGGAATGCCTGAAGCCGGCCAGAAGTTCGATGAGCTGGCGGCGGGCCCAGGGGTCGAGGCCCGAGGTCGGTTCGTCCATGACCAGGATATCGGGCGACATGGAGAGGACCGAGGCGATGGCCACCCGCCGTTTCTGTCCGGAGGAAAGCCGGTGGGGCGGCCGGTTTTTGAGATCGCTTAAGGCGACGGTGGCCAGGGCCTTGTCGACCCGGGCGACGACCTCCTCGACCGGCAGGTTCAGGTTCAACGGCCCGAAGGCGACATCGTCGAAGACGGTCGACATGAAGAGCTGGTCGTCGGGGTCGTGGAAGACCATGCCGACGGTGCGGCGCACCTCCCGAATGGTCTCTTTGGTAAGGGGGTAGTCGCCGATCCTGACCTGGCCGGCGCCGGGGGTCAGGTAGCCGTTCAGGTGGAGGAGCAGGGTCGATTTGCCGGCCCCGTTGGCGCCGACGACGGCCACCGATTCGCCGTGGTGAATCTTGAACGAAACCTTTCGCAGGGCCGGAGTCCGGTCCGGGTAGGTAAATTCAAGGTCCCGGGCTTCGACAATATGGTGACTCATAGACTGATCTCCAGGAACAGGCCGCCGAGCAGCTCGGCGACGGGAATGGTTCGGAACAGCAGGAACGTGGCGGCGGCGGTGAGCAGAAAGAGGAGTTCGGGCCGGCCGAAAGTGAAGCGGCGCACCGTTCTGATCTCGCCGGTGAAGGCCCGGGACAGCATGGCCAGATGGATGCGTTCGGCCCGGTCCAGGGTGCGGAGCAGGAGGTTGCCCAGAAGCTGGGTATAGACCCGGAAACCCGGGCGGCGCCGACTGCAGGAGCGCAGGGCATGGGCCCGGATCATCCGGATGGATTCCTCGATCAGCACGAACAGGTAGCGGTAGAGGAGGAGGAGCTGCACGGCGAGGATCCGGGGGGCGCCGAGTTTCTCCAGGGCCATGCAGACCTTGGGAAAGCCGGTGGTGGCGATAAGCAGCAGGGCCGCCCCGACCGTCAGGCTGAAGCGGAGGAGCAGGGAGGTAAAGGAGACCCAGCCCCCCGAAACGGCGATGGGGCCAAGATTGACCATGATCTCCCGGTCCAGGAAGGGGTTGAAGATGCCGATGCAGATCACAAATGGCGAGACGATCAGGAGCTTCCGGAGGAGATAGCCCACCGGCAGGCCGGCCAGGCCGATGATTACGGCCGGGTAAAGGAAGAAGGGCAGCAGTCCGGCGATGACGTAGCGGTCATGGGAGACCACCGCGATAATAAAGAAAACCGTGACCAGCAGCTTGGCGCGCGGGTCGAGGCGGTGGACGAAACTGTCCCGGTCGGCGATTATTTCCAGGCGGCCGATATCGTAGAAGGCCCTGCTGATCCTATCGGTCACGGTTTCGCGCCTTTTTCCCGAGCAGCAGGCCGGTCAGCACAACCAGAACCAGGACGATGATGGAACCGAGGATTCCCGAGGCCGTGGCGCCGGGATCGGGCCGCTTAACCCCGCCGCCGCTTTTTTCCGCGGCGCGGAAATTGTAGTCGGGCAGCAGGGCGATCCGCTCCCGGAGCCCATTCAGGGCAGGCGGACGGTCGCCGGTGGCGGCCGCCTCCCCCTGGTCCGCTGAATTTTCCAGGGACCATTCGAGGCCGTCCGGCTTTTCCGACGCGAACCAGCTCAGGAAGCCGCCGGTAAGGATGGCGGCGGCGGCCAGGATGGCCAGGACCCTGGCGAACGGCAGTCCCGCCGGGGTGGGGCTCCTGTTCCCTTCGGCAATGATTTCCGGCCGGACCCTGATCAGAAAAGAGACTACCCCGGCGGTGGCCAGCCCTTCGATCAGGCCGATCGGCAGGTGGATGGTCTGCATCAGCAGCAGAAAGTTGGTAAACGACAGGGAGATCATCCCGGAGGTTACGGTCTGGGCGACCACTCCCAGGGAACCGAGCTGCAGGCCGATCACCGCCGCCGCCGTCGTTCCGAAAAGGAGGCGGCCCGGACCAGGTTGCCTGCCGGTCAGCGGTTTGTAGAGCAGGGGATAGGCGATAAAGCAGGGAGCGAAGCCGAGGTTGAAGACATTGGCGCCCAGGGCCAGCAGCCCGCCGTCGGCGAAAAACAGGGCCTGGACGACCAGTACCGAGGCCAGGGTCAAAAAGGCGGCATGGGGGCCGAGGAGGACGGCCAGGAGCAGGCCGCCGCCCAGGTGGCCGCTGGAGCCGGTGCCGGGGATGGCGAAGTTGATCATCTGGGCGGCGAAGATAAAGGCGCCCATTACCCCCATCAGCGGGATCTTCCGCTCATCGAGGCGGCGCCCGATCTTCCGGGCGCAGTAAAAGGTGGTCGCCGCGGTCGCAGCCCACATGGTTCCGCCTACGGCGGGCGAGAGCAGCGCGTCTGCCATATGCATTTATCCGGTCACTCCGGAGGGCTGTTCGAGGTGCGACGCCATTAATATTTACTCAAGATATAGATTATATGGACCCCGACTCCTGAAATTCCCGCCCCGACATACCTGAGGATATCCGCTCCTTTCGGGTTCCGGCCCGAAACCACTCCGACAACCACTCCCGCGAGGTGTATAGATGCGGTCCCCAGAAGAAAGCCCATGGCGTAAACCGCCGGACTGACTATTCCGGGCATTTCGGTGCCATGGGCATGGCCGTGGAAAACGGCAAAAATGCCGACGCAGATCATGGCCCAGAGCGGCAGCAGTTTCTTTTCCATCGCCAAGGCAAAACCCAGAAGTAAAACCGACAGGGCAATACCGTACTCAACCCCGGGAAGAGCTATCCCCTGGATTCCTATAAAGGCGCCAATCGCCATGATCGAGACAAAAGTCAGGGGAACGGTCCAGATAGCCCTCCCACCCATCTGGGCGCTGAGAATGCCGACACTGAGCATGGCCAGGAAATGGTCGAAGCCGAGAACCGGATGGGTCAGACCGGAAAGGAATCCTCCCTCTCCGCTTAGAATATGCGCTTGAGCCGGGACCGGGAATAAACAGAGTAAAAAAAGGCCGAATAATATTTTCTGCATGGGGACTCTCCTTATCTTGGTGTTACGATTTATATAAACGTGACACAAAGATAGTTGATGTCGCGGCCGGCGTCAATCTTTTTACGGAGCGTTCGGGATGCGTTACTTGCGGATAGTAATTGACACCTGAATCCGTGACGGCTTCGTGGGGAATTTCACTTTATCAGTCTGTAATTGCATTAGATAATCGTTTTTTCCTGGA
>JBHEOZ010000158.1:349-4849 GCA_046260555.1 Desulfurivibrionaceae bacterium | reverse complement strand
CAAATCTGCACCACTGCTGAACGGTTACAGGCCGGCGGTTGTGGTACTTTGGCGACCACCCCGGTGAACGGTTACGAATATCGTAACGGGGCCGGCTAAAAATTGCCGGCGTGACCTGAATCCGTCAAGAGGAGATCAAATAACAGCAATCTCCTTCCCTGTCAAGGACAAATCACGCAAGTACAACCGGAGCCCGACCCAAAGTCAACCGGCCGCCTTGCGCGATTCAATGGCCCGGGTCAGGGTCAGTTCATCGGCATACTTTATATCCATTCCCATCGGAATCCCGCAGGCCAAGCGGCTGACCACGAGCGGCAGGGCTTGCAGCCGGCCGGCCAGATAGGCCGCGGTTGCCTCGCCGGGCACCGTCGAACTGGTGGCAATCAGCACCTCTGCCACCCCTTGCCGTTTAACTCTCTTGATCAGGGCATCCACCCTGATCTCGGCCGGGCCGATCCCGTCCATCGGGGAGAGAACCCCGTGGAGGATATGGTAGCATCCCTTGAACGAGGCCGCCTTCTCGATGGCCATCAGGTCCGCCGGTCCTTCGACCACGCAGATCAAGGCGCGATCCCGGCCGGGATCGCCGCAAATCTCGCAGGGGTCGCTTTCGGAAAAGGCGAAACAATTCGAGCAGAGATGGATGGTCTCGTGGAGATTGGCGATATCATTGGCCAGTTCATGGGCCTCGACCGCCGGCCGCCGCAGAATGTGCAGGGCCAGCCGGGTGGCGGTTTTCCTGCCGATGCCGGGCAGGCGGGCCAGATCGTCGATCAGGCGGGCCAGGGCGGGTGGTACTACATTCATTTAAGGCGCCCTCAAAAAAGTCCGGGAATATTCAAGCCGCCGGTCAGCTTGGCCATCTCGCCGCGGCTCATCTCCAGAACCTTCTTCAGGGCGTCGTTGACCGCGGCCTTGACCAGATCCTGCAGCATCTGCGGATCCTCCGGGTTGATCACCTCCGGCTCGATCTTCAGGTCGACGATCTCATTGCGGCCGTTGACCGTCACCGAGACCATGCCGCCGCCGACGGTCGAAGTCACCTCCTTATTGGCAAGCTCCTCCTGCATGGCGGCCATCTTCCCCTGAAATTCCTTGGCCTGCTCCATCATTTTCTGAATATCCATTACTCCTCCTTTGCCGTCCCGGCTCCGCTTACCCTGCTGCGGGGACCGGTCCGGACATCCGCGACGTGGCCGCTGAAAACCTCCGAAACCAACAGGGCCAGAGGGTCCCGGCGCAGGGCCGTCCTCTCTTCCTGCAAGAGTGTTGCTTGATCCCCGCCGTTTCCGCCCTCACCGATTCCCCTGGCAGTTATTTTAATCCTTAATTCCCGTTGAAAAAAATCCTGGGCAAATTCGGTCAGAACCTTGAGATTGTCGGCCTGCTGAAGAATAGGGCAGTGGGTGCTGTCTTCATATTTCATCTGCAACTCGTCGCCCTTGAAACGGGCGGAGTCGCACATTTTTACAATCTGGGCCATCCAGCCCTTGCGTTCCCCGATATAGACCGCGAAATCATCCCAGTCCCGACGCGGGTCCTTCGATGATTCCTGCCCCGTACCGGCCGCCGGTTCCGAATCGCCCCCGGGAACATCCGGCGGGAGCGGCGGGGGTTGCTCCCGGACGACAAACGCGGGCGCCGGTTCGGAGAGCCGGTCCGGTTCCGTTATGGCCGGCGCCACAGGCTCAGAATTTTTTTTTTCAGAGAGAGAACTCACCGGGGAGGGGGAAGGCAACGGCGATTGATCCCCGCCGGCCGCCAGCAGCTCGTCAATTCTGGCGATCAGGGAAGCGATCGGCGCCGCCTGCCCGCTCTGAACTATCCTGGCGAAGGTCATTTCCAGGACCAGCCGGGGATATGGGGCATACTGCATCTCGGCCGCCCCTTTCAGCAGGTAATCGAAAAGCTGGGAAAGAGTTTCGCTGGATTGACCGGCCGCCAACTCGGTCATTTCGGCAATTTCCCGATCGGAACCGTCAAGCAGCTCGGCCGGCGCCGCGTTCAGCCGGCAGACAATCAATCCCCTGACAAAATGAAGCAGATCCGCGCTAAATCTTTTCAGATCGGCGCCGGCCGTACAGACCTGATTGAGGATCTTCAAGGCCGCGCCCAGATCCCCGGCGAGCAGGGCTGCCGTCAATCGCTCAAGGAGCTGACTGTCGACCAGGCCCAGAACCTCGCTGACATCCGCCCCGGTCATCTCGTCGCCGCCGAAGGAAAAGACCTGATCCAAAAGGCTCAAGCCGTCCCGAATACTGCCGGCCGCCTCCCTGGCGATCATCTCCAGGGCATCGTCGGAAATCGTAACCTTTTCGGCCTCGGCAATCTTTTGGAATAACCCGAAAAGTTCGGCAAAGGGCACCTTTTTCAGTTCATAGCGCTGACAACGGGAGAGGATGGTAACGGGAATCTTGTGGATTTCGGTGGTGGCGAACATGAAAATCACATGATCGGGGGGCTCCTCAAGGGTCTTCAACAAGGCGTTGAAAGCCTCGTTGGTGAGCATGTGGACCTCATCGATGATCATGATCTTGTAACGGTTCCGGCTGGGCAGAAAGCGGATGTTTTCCTTCAGATCGCGGATCTCCTGGATGCCGCGGTTCGAGGCGCCGTCGATCTCGTGCAGGTCAACGGCGGTGCCGGCGGTGATCTCGAGGCAGGAACTGCATTTATTACAGGGCAGCTCACCCTCCTGTTTTTCACAGTTAAGGGCCTTGGCCATGATCCGGGCCAGGGTGGTCTTACCGACCCCGCGCACCCCGCTGAACAACATGGCGTGCGGGACCCGGTTGCGGCTGATGACATTGCGCAGAATTCTGACCACCGGGCCTTGTCCGACAACCTGGTCAAAATCGAGGGGGCGCCATTTTCTGGCCAGTACGAGATATGACATAGTGAAATAATTATAAACGAAATTAACCGGAGAGGCACTGCTTAAAAACACAGAGATGCGAACAGGCCGTTAACCCGGCGGATTCAGGATATAACCCAAACCGTAAACGTTCGCGGACCGCCGGAGATGCGAGGCATCGGCCTGTGAGCCATACATCAGTATGCGAACAGGCCGATAACGCAGCAGATTCGGTGGTCCGCGGACGCTTACAAAAAAAATGGCAGCCGGGCGGCCCACAACACACAAAGTAAATCGCTACCGTTGCTTCCTTCCGGACCTGGCGGAGTTTACGACCCTTTGTTGCGCAGGACCCGACTGCCAAACTCTTATCGCCCCGGCGATCATATTTTCTCGCCGGGCCGGGGATCACTGTAAATCATGGCGGAGAAGGTGGGATTCGAACCCACGGTACGTTGCCGCACACACGCGTTCCAGGCGTGCACCTTAAGCCACTCGGTCACCTCTCCGTTTACTCAATCTCAAATTGAAGAGAGCTAATATAGCGGTTTTTGAAGAAAATGGTAGGAAAAATTTATCCCCCGGATCAAACCGGCTAACCGGGCACGTTTCCGTTATTGTTCTTCCGCCGCTTTTCCCGGAAAAAGTCCCGTAACAAGGCGGTCGCCTCCGCGGCCAGCACCCCGCCCTCGATCAGCAGGCTATGGTTAAGAAGACCGTCACTGCCGATCCGGTAACGGCTGACGAGCCCGCCGCCCTTGGGGTCGTCGGCCCCGAAGACAACCCGGGCCAGACGGGCATGAACCATGGCGCCGGCGCACATCGGGCACGGTTCCAGGGTTACGTAAAGGGTACAGCCGGTCAACCGGTAATTGCCGAGGGCGGCGGCGGCCTGCCGCATGGCCAGCATCTCGGCATGGCCGGACGGATCGTGCAGTTCGATCGGTCGGTTACCGCTTCCAGCCAGGACCAGGCCAGTCCCATCAACAACCACGGCCCCGACCGGCACCTCGCCGCGCCGCGCCACCTGCCGGGCTTCGGCCAGGGCCATCTTCATGAAAACCTCGTCCCGCTCCCTTCCGACAACGGTCAAGGTCAGGCCTTGGCGCTCTTCTGTTGCCGGGCGTATTTCGCCGCTTCCATTCCCGCCACGCAGCCCTCGCCGACCGCCTTGGCCATCTGATAGGGATAGCCGGCAATATCGCCGGCCGCGTAGATCCCGGCAATATTGGTCGCCTGTTTGCCGTCGGTCTCGATATGGGTAAAGGTCTCACTGTCCAGGGTGACCCCGAGATTGACCGCCAGATCCATGGCTCCCCTGGAACCAACTTCCACAAAAACCCCCTCGACCTCAAGCATGGTATCGTCTTCAAGGAGCAGGCCGCTGACCGCGTTATCGCCGCTGATCTCCTTGACCCAGGTGTTTTCCAGCACCTTTACCGTGCTGGCGGAAAGCTTCTCGGCCAGCACCCCGGAAACGTCGACCTTCCGGCTGACCAGATAGACCTCCGAGGCATAACCGGTCAGGGTTAAGGCGCCGTCCACCGCCGCGCTGCCGTCTCCGACCACCGCTACCTTGGCGTTTTTGAAAAAATTGGCGTCGCAATCCACACAGTAGCTGACCCCGCGACCGGTCAGCTCCTTCT
>JBHEOZ010000158.1:0-339 GCA_046260555.1 Desulfurivibrionaceae bacterium | reverse complement strand
CCCTCCGCCTCTTTGATTTGCAAGACGTCCTCGGCCAGGATTTCCGCCCCGAATTTTTTCACCTGCGCAATGCCGATCCTGAGCAGCTCGCTGCCATCGACCACCCCTTCAACGCCCAGATAATTTTCGACATGGGCCGCATGAATACTGCTGTTTCCGGGGCGGCCCAGGACCATTACCGAAATCTTTTTCCGAACCGCGTGCACCGCCGCCTGCAACCCCGCCGGACCAGCCCCGATGATCACCACATCAATTATCTCTTCGAACATCGTATACCTCCCAAATTTATCTGGTATGTTATAGCTCTTTTAAGGACGGGTTAAAGTACCCGAAGCGAAG
>JBHEOZ010000157.1:4616-4861 GCA_046260555.1 Desulfurivibrionaceae bacterium | reverse complement strand
GTCCGGTCCGGACTCAGAGCAGGGAGTTATTTGCAGACTTTTGTCCCGGAAAACAATTATCACAGGAATCAATTGTTACAAATTAGCTTTACTGAAGTCAAGTAGGGAAAACCGGTAAAAATGAAAGGTTTTGAGTATTTACGGTAATGGGTCCGGCCGGACGTTTCGGGTAACCCGCAGGAATAATCAAAGGGAGCTCTACCTGCTTTAATCCCAGCCGGGGAAGAGGGTTGTCAGTAATAAAT
>JBHEOZ010000157.1:0-4468 GCA_046260555.1 Desulfurivibrionaceae bacterium | reverse complement strand
GGCCATACATGTGGTATGCCGAAGGAGCAAAAATGCGCTACGACGCAGTAGATCGGAGTTTTTGCGACGCCATCAACTTTTATTGAGGTTCGTCCAATTCAACCTCGGCAAGGCCCAGCAGCTCTTCAGAGGCTCCGGCCGGGAGCTGTTCCACCTCTTTGAGTTTGCGTTCCATGGCCCGAGTTCTGACCCCGGTCTGGTCGATGGTATTCGAGGCGGATTCAAGCTGCCTTTTCACCTTGCCCAGCACCTCGCCGAATTTACCGAATTCGCTTTTGACGGCGGCCAGGATTTTCCAGACTTCGCTGGACCGTTTCTCGATGGCCAGGGTCCGGAATCCCATGCGCAGGCTGCTTAATGTTGCTGAAAGGGTGGTCGGGCCGGCCACCACCGTCCGGTAATCCTGCTGCAGTTTCTCGACCAGGCCCGGCTGCCTGAGGACTTCGGCGTAAAGCCCTTCGGTAGGCAGGAACATGATGGCGAAATCCGTGGTTTGGGGCGGGTTGAGATACTTGTCGGAAATCTCCCTGGCCGAGGCCTGAATCGACCGGCTTAAGGCGGCCAGGGCCTTTTCCATGGCTTCGGTATCGGCGATGTCGGCGGCGGCGACCAGACGCAGGTAGTCCTCCTGGGGGAATTTGGAATCGATCGGCAGCCAGACCACCGCATCCTGATCGTCGGCGGGGCCGGGCAGGCGGATGGCGTATTCGACCAGATCCTGCGCCCCTTCCCGGGTCTTGACGTTTCTGGCGTATTGATCGGGGGTGAGGACCTGTTCAAGAATGGCGCCCAGCTGGACTTCGCCCCAGGTGCCCCGGGCCTTGACATTGGTCAACACCCTTTTCAGATCGCCGACTCCGGTGGCCAGATTCTGCATTTCGCCCAAACCCTTCTGGACCGATTCGAGCCGTTCGCTGACCAGCTTGAAGGATTCGCCAAGTCTTTTTTCCAGAGTAGTCTGGAGTTTCTCGTCAACGGTTTCCCGCATCTGGTCGAGTTTCTTTTCGTTACTCTGTTGCAGGGACTTGATCTGGACATCGACCATTTCACGAAGTTTGTCCAGGCGGTCCCTGTTGGAATCGACCAGCTCCTTGACCCGGATTTCAACCAGACCCAGACTCTCCTTTTGGGATTGGCGCATTTCGCCGATGGTTCGAACCACCGTTTCGTTGGCGCTCCTCTGGACGGCGCCGATCTCCTCCCGGAGTTCCCGGGCCGCGTGGGCCGCTTCTTCCCGGCTGATCCTGAATTCCTCGTGGGTCGCCTTGACGGTTTCGTCATGATTGACCCGGAGTTCCTCGCGGACCTTTTGTACGAGATCGCGGTTATCCGGCGCCGCCAGTTTTCTGTACGCCATGACTATGACGAGCAGGGAGATTGTCGAAATCACTATGGGAAGCCAGGTGAATACGGTCATGGGATCTTCCTTTTTGGGCTATTAAAATGTTTTGACATCAGGATAGCCCTTTCAGCATAATTTACAAATGATCCGGTAACGGGCCGGGAAAAAATATTTCAGTGAGCAGGAAATTATAAAGGAGAAGTGATATGACAATAAAAATGCCAATGATAAGCCAATGCAGTATGGATGATTGCGCCTATAACACTGACCGGAAATGCCATGCCATGGCGATTACCGTCGGCGGATCGGCGCCTCTTTGCGACACCTTTGTGAAAAACCCCCAAAAAGGCGGAGATACCGACTCCATTGCCGGAGTCGGCGCCTGCAAGGTAACCAGTTGCGTTTACAATTCTTCCCTGGAATGCAGTTCCGAAAACATCCAGGTCGGGATTCATGGTGACCATGCCGAGTGCGATACCTTTCAGGAAAGAACCTAGAGGGTGAAAAGTAATACCTGAATCCGTGACGGCTTCGTGGTGAATTTTACTTATCAGTTTGTAATTGCATTAGATAATCGTTTTTCCCTGTATTGCCATGGTTCACCCCGCCGCCCTGCGGGGCGCCCGATAACGGCGCATCTGCTGCGTTGGCAACTCGTTGATATAAAGCTGAGTTGAGTCCCGCAAGGCGGGACTCGTACGAAACTTATGCCCTTTTTTTGGGTGTACCATCAGTATTATCAACATCGTTGCCGCCTTGCATTTGCACCGTTCTCGAACGCTCACGGATTCAGGTAATATATATTCATCCCAAATAATTTGAGGAGAATCTACAGCATGCTTGAATTCTTACGGCAAAAGGCACAGTCAACCGTTATTCAGGTGATCATTGTGGCGATCATCCTGGTCTTTGTCTTCTGGGGAGTCGGTGGTCAGCAGGGCAGCGGCGTCAACGCGGTGGCCACCGTGAACGATGAACCGATCCCTTATTCCGAATATCAGCGCACCTATGACGAGCGGTTCAGCCAGTTGCGCGACCAGCTCGGCGGCAGCATTCCTGATGGCCTTTTGCAGTCACTTGGCCTGAAGGAGCAGGTTCTGGAGGGCTTGATTCAGCGGACCCTGATCAGGCATGCCGCGCAGCGGATCGGTCTGACGGTAAGTGACAGCGAGGTTCGTGACGCGATCCGCGATATGGAGGCTTTCCGCAGCGAGGGTCGGTTCGATGCCGAATGGTACAGACAGATTCTGGCCGGCAGCCGGATGAGCGTCGCCGAGTTCGAAAAGTCGATGAAGGACGATCTGCTGGTTACCAAAGTTACCGACCATCTGGCCCGTTTCGGCGGGGCGCCAGACTCTGAACTCCGGGATCGTTTCGAATATAATTACAAGCGCCGGCAATTTTCCTATGTGGCCTTCGAGCCGGCCGACTTTGCCGGCAAGGTCGAGATCGACGCCGGAGTCCTTGCCGAATTTTTCGAGGAACAGCAGGAACAATACCGGGGCGAGCCCCAGCTCAAGATGAAATATGTCCGCTTCCCGTTCGACGAAAAGTCCGAAGTGGAAATCCCCGAGGAGTCGATTGCCTCTTATTTCCAGGAGAACCGGGACGATTATGTGGTTCCCGAACAGCGCCGGGCCCGCCATATTCTGATCATGAGCGGCGAGGGCGACAGTCAGGAGGAGATTTCCGTCAAAAGGCAAAAGGCCGAAGAACTCCTGGAGCGGGCCCGGGAAGGGGCCGATTTTGCCGAGCTGGCCCGGGAAGAGTCCGATGACCTGGGCTCGGCTTCCCGGGGCGGCGATCTCGGCTTTTTCGGGCGCGGCCAGATGGTCAAACCTTTCGAAGATGCCGTTTTCGGTCTGGAGGAAGGCGGCCTGACCATGGCCCGTTCCGATTTCGGTTTTCATGTGATCAAGGTTGAGGAGATCAAGCCCCCGCGCGTGAAAAGCCTCGACGAGGTTCGGGACGAAATTATTGCCGAGATCAAGGATGAGGAGATCAAAAATCTTGCCTTCAAGCGGGCCAATGCCGCATATGAGCAGATCATCCTCTCCGGCAGTCTGGCCAACTACGCCGCAAGCGGCGGCCAGATCGAGGAAACCGAATTTTTCAGCCGGCAAAAGGCTATTGAGCCTTTCAAGTCCAATCCCGCCTTCCTGGAGACGGCATTCAGTCTCAAGGAGGGAGAGTTGAGTTCGCTGCTGGAGGGAAGCGGCAGTTACGCAATCCTCTATGTCGAGGAGATCCGGGAGCCCGCGGTGCCGGCCTTGCGCGAAGTTGAAGAGAGGGTCAAAAAAGATTTCGTCGAACAACGCTCGCGGCAGCTGGCCCGGGAGGCGGCCGAGGAAGTACTGGCCGCGGTCAAGGAAGGCGCCTCCCTTCAGGATCAAGCGGCCCGGCTGGGTCTGAAAGCCGAAGAGTCGCCGTTGATCTCCAGGGCCGAGCGGGAGGATGTCGATCTGCCCTCGCCTCTGGTTGAAGCCGGCCTTGGGCTGACTGCGGCGGCACCCTATCCGGAAACGGTGGTTGCTTCCGGTGAAACCCTCTATGTGACAGGGTTTCAGGCGGAAGAGCAGGCTTCCGAGGAGGAGTTCGCTGCGAAAGTAGAAGAGATCCGCCGGGAGCTGCTCTCGGAAAACGAGGACGATATCCTGAGTGCCTGGCTCACCCTGTTGCGGGAGCGGGCGGAAGTCGAGATCAATAAAAGCTTCTGAGCAACCTTCTACTTCCTGCCTTTCCCCCATAACGGATCGTCGCCGAAACGGTTCATCCACCAATCGTTATCGTCGATGAGGCTTTCTTCATCGGGCACCAGGGGGAAGCGGAAGTTCTGACAGTAGTTCAGGAGAACCTCGCAGGCCTCGGTCAGCCGGTGCATTTCGATCTGCTCCTCTTCGGAATCAGCCGTATCCGGATGATGGAGTTTTGCCTTGGCTCGATAGGCTTTTTTGATCTCCGCCAGGGTGGCGCTCTCCCCCAGTTCCAGAAGTTCCGCGGCTGCGATTATGGCCGCCCGTTTACTGGATGTGGTCATGATCCTTTTCCCTTCCAGCTTTTCTCTTCGCCCTCCAGGAGTCGCCTGATATTATCCCGGTGTTTTAAGACGATCAGCGCCGCAATGAT
>JBHEOZ010000156.1:0-4882 GCA_046260555.1 Desulfurivibrionaceae bacterium | reverse complement strand
GTCCGATCGTCCGAAGATGTGGTGCTGCTGAACGGTTACAATTGAAGAAATCACGGTTCCGCGGACTATGGGGACCCGTAAATTTCCCCACCCCGAAAGGAGAAAAAAATGTTCGATATTTTTGTAAGATCCCATTTTTCGGCCGGCCATCATCTTCGCGACTACCCCGGCAACTGCGAAAGGCCCCACGGCCATAACTGGAAGGTCGAGGTAACCATCCGGGCCGAAAAACTCGACGCGCTGGGCATGGCCCTCGATTTCAGGGTTGCCAAGGAGGGTGTCAGGGAGGTGGTCGACAGCCTCGACCACATGGACCTGAACGAGCATCCCGCTTTCCGGGACAACAATCCGTCGTCGGAGAATATTGCCCGCTATATTTTCGAAAACCTCAAGAAAATCCTGACCACCGAAAATTACGCGCCTTACAGCGTCGAGGTTCGGGAAACCGACAACTGCGGAGTAATCTATCGTGAAGACCCCGCCGCGCCTTGAGGTTTCGGAGCTGTTCTTCAGCATCCAGGGCGAATCGAGCTATGCCGGGCAGCCCTGCGTCTTTATCAGGCTGTCGGGCTGCAACCTGCGCTGCCGCTACTGCGATGCCGGCTACACTTACGAAGAACCGGGAACTTTAAAGGATATCGGCGAGATCCTCTCCTTTGCCGGGCAATATCCCGGCTTCCCGGTGGAGATCACCGGCGGCGAACCGCTGCTTCAGGAAAACGTCTATCCGCTGATGGAGGAGTTGCTGAAGGCCGGCCGCAAAGTTCTCCTGGAGACCAACGGCAGCATCACCCTGGCCAGGGTCCCGGCCGGGGTGGTTAAAATAATGGATGCCAAATGCCCGGGCAGCGGGATGCATGAGCACCTGAAGAAGCAAAACCTCGGACTGCTCGGCCCCGGCGACGAGCTCAAATTCGTCCTCTGTTCCCGGGCCGACTATGAGTGGGCGGCAGCTTTGACCAGGAAAACCCCTTTAAACGATGCGGTGATCATCCACTTCTCCCCGGTGCCGGGCGAACTCGACCCGGCTCTCCTGGCCGAATGGCTCCTCGAAGACCGGCTGCCGGTCCGACTGCAGCTGCAACTCCATAAGATTATCTGGCCGGGGATAAACCGGGGGAAATAGAAGGGAGGGTGAGGGGTGTGGTTCAAGGTTCAAGGGGCAAGGTTCAAGGTTCAAGGGCAAAGGGCAAGGTTGAGGGTGAGGGGTTAGGGGTTAGGGGTAAGGACAGGGACGGATGCAGCTTGTCTGCTCGTACGAAACTTATGCCCTTTGGTATAGGCAGAATGCTAAAGCGAGATGTGGGGCATTCTGGTTATTAGTCAACTTCGAAAGTTAGTAAAAAGTCAAAATCACTTCGACACGCTCAGGTGAGCGGATCCCCCAAGTCCGGGGTAGGAGCGGCTTCAGCCGCGAAGCCCCCCTGTTCGCGGCTGAAGCCGCTCCTACGGTGAGGTCTGCGTTTTCACATGGGGTTGAGCTTTTTGACTAGCCAGCGCGTGATTTTTTTTTGCGGACTCATCAAGGTTGATAAGCTCGCGAAAAGCCAAAATCGTCTCCTTCGACAGGCTCGGGGTGAGCGGAGTAACTTATTGATTCAACGTTCGTGTTGGGCTGTCAAAGTGCGCTCCATTGATTTTGATGGGTTCGCAAAAGGTCGGAAAAAGCTGTCATTTCGAACGCACGTGAGAAATCTTGTTCTTTAACTTATTGGAACTATTAAGATTTGCTCGGTTGGCCAAAATGACATTATGCCATCTCAACTTTTTGCGACGCCATTAACTTTCCCTCTTGCCCCTCACCCCTCACCCCTCCTGATAGCCGAAAACCCGGCGCCGGAAAAAGTCGACCATTCTCTGGCGCCGCTCGGAGCCTTTTGCCTGTTCGGGGATCATATCGGAAACTTCCATCTGCAGAATAGACATCTTGTACTCGATATGGGCCGCAAAACGGTTATCGAGATACCAGGCGAAGAGCAGCCCGAAAAGGAGGCCCGGCGGGGTAAAGCCTTCCGTGCCGTTTAACAGTCGGGTATAGACCCGGGGGTTTTGGGCCGAGCGGCACATCCGGGCCAGGAGCAGGTACTCATCCAGATCACGGTCCCCGAAAAAACAGTGCCGCTCCGCCTGGGGACGAACGGTGAGCTGGTAGATCCGCCCCAACACCCCCACCCCGTTTTCCACGGGCAGCATCTCTTTTTTGGCCGCGTAATCGCCGAGCAGGGACTCACCAAGGGCCACCAGAAAAGCCAGCTCAAAACGGTTCGAATCGTCAAAGACATCCTGCCTGATCTTGATCAGCCGGTCAACGGGGTCGTAAAAGGAATAGATCCGGTCCCAATCCTGGGAACGGCTCCAGTCCCGGCGCTCAACCAGGACCAGACCGGCAAAGTTGTCCAGATGGGCGAGGGTGATGTCCCGATGCCGCCAGATAATATCCAGCAAGCGCTCCCGCAACCGGGAATCGACTTCCATCCCGGCCAGCAGATCGCTGACCGCGGTCAGGCGCAGGGCCGAAGTGTCGAGAGCAGAGCCGACAATCAGCGAATCCGGAGTCTTTTCCAGGGGCAGGGAGCCGGGGGTGGGGCCATCCAGCCGGTCATGCACTGCCCATACCGCCCGGACGGCCCTGGCCATGGCGCCGGGATCGTGCTGGACCACGGCCCGCTCCTTCAAGGCGGTATCGGAGTAGATCGGGCATTCCACCGGCATGAAACCCAGGCCCGATACCTTCTCCCGATCAAAATAAATCGGCACCTTGCCCTCCAGGGCATAACTCTGGAGAATATTGCCGGGAATTTCGTGGAGGCCGAGGACCATTACCTGGTGAAACAGATCGGCAACCCCGCCGGGAATATTACGATTATAGGCGATGAGCAGATCGGAAACGTAGAAGCGCCGTTTCGAAGGGCACGAAACCAGATCGGTCTCCCCCTTCTGGACCCAGAGGTTCGAGACCAGCAGTTTAAGGGCCCGGCCGTTGGAGCGCACCGCCTCGACGATAACCGGCAGTTGCAGGATCGGAATGATACTGGTGTAAAGGCTGCCCGGCGCGAAAACGATGATATCGGCGGCGGCGATATTGTCGATTACTTCCGCGGGCACATCCGGCTCGCCGTGGGAATGGACGAAGATCCGCTCCACCGGGCAACCGCGCCGGGCATGGCCCGCCTTATATTCACCGCTGACCAGCACTCCGTTAGTGTAGAGCAGTTTAAGATGGGCCGGGGTCAGGGAACAGGGCAGCACCGCGTCGCAGCCGGCCCCCAGCAGCTCGGCCAGATCATGAAAGGCCGCGACCAGCGCCGGGTGATCCCGGCTGAAATCATCAAGCTCCGAATGGCACCGGATCGCCGCGACCACCAGCAGGTTGCCCAGACAGTGGGGCCGCCGCAAAAGCGGGCGCAGCCGACGGTCTTCGAACAACGCCGCCAATAGATCGTTGACCGCGGCGGCCAGCGGGCCGGGAAGCGCGGCGGGATCAATCTCCGCCCCGGCAAGCAGAGTGCCGGGATCGACCGGGGGGGTATTAAAGCGGTAGTTAAAAAGACGATGCAGCACGGCCGCAGTTTCGCGGCAACCCTGTTCCGCCAAACCGTAGCGCGCCTGCAACCCTCCGCGGCTCACCGAGGAAAGCAGGACATGGCGCAGGTCGCCGATGGCAATCAGATCGAGATCCTTGAGCAGTTCGCCGGTCGAACCGCCGTCATCGGTGATGCAGACAACCGCCCTGGTTTTCGGAAAGATCTCCTTCAAACCCTGAAAAGGGGCGGCCGGCCACAAGGGATGACGGCTGTCGCCGCCGACCAGGTTGGACAAACCGGTGCCGCCGCCGAAGACCACGACATTCAGGCCGCCGGTGTCGAGATTTTCCAGCTGCCGGGCCAGATCGGCCAGGTCCGGGGGAATGGCCGCCGGTCCGGACAGGGCGAGACCGACCACCTTCTCGGCAAGTTCCGCACCGGATAAACCGGCCATTCCCGCAAAATCAAGACCGCTGCTCTTTTCGTCACCCATTGGCTGCATAATCGTAACCGTTCACCGGGGCGGTCGCCAAAATACCACAACCGCCGGACTGTAACTTATAAGCCGGTGGCGGCCATCTGGCCCCTGACAGCTTCCTCGGAGATTCGCATCGCCTCCCGCTCCTCCCCGGTAAGGGTGAACTCGACGATCCTTTCGACTCCACTTCCGCCGAGGACCACCGGCACCCCAAGGAAACAGCCGGAGAAACCGAACTCCCCTTCCAGATAAGCCGCGCAGGGCAGAAGTCTTTTGCTGTCCTTGAGGACCGCCTCGGCCATCTCCACCGCGGCCAGGCCGGGGGTGTAGAAAGCGCTGCCGGTCTTCAGGTGGTTGACGATCTCGATGCCGCCCTGCTGGGTGCGCTTGACGATCTCGGCCAAGCGGTCCTCGTGAATCAGTTCGTTCACCGGAATCCCGGAGACGTTGGCCAGCCTGACCAGGGGGATCATGTTATCGCCGTGAATCCCCATCACCATGGCATTGACATCCCTGGGGGCGATCCCGAGCTCCATGGCCAGAAAGGTCCGGTAACGGGCTGAATCGAGAACCCCGGCCATGCCGATCACCCGCTGCCGGGGAAAGCCGGAGACCTTGAAAGCCGTGTAGACCATGGCGTCGATCGGATTGGTCACCACGATCATTACGCAATCGGGCGAATGTTTGGCGGCCTGCTCGGCGCAGGACTTGACGATGGCCACGTTCTTGGCCAAAAGGTCGTCCCGGGACATTCCCGGCTTACGGGCCAGCCCGGCGGTGATAATCACCACGTCGGAGTCGGCCGAATCGGCGAAGTCGTTGGTGCCGGTGATCAGGTTGTTGAAGCCGTCCACCGGCCCGGCCTGCAGGAGATCCAGGG
>JBHEOZ010000155.1:0-4883 GCA_046260555.1 Desulfurivibrionaceae bacterium | reverse complement strand
GACCGGCGCCGCGTACCTCGTGTACGTAAGCCGGACCGATCGTCCGAAGATGCGGTGCTGCTGAACGGTTACAATGAATCAAGCCTCTTTTGGCCCACGGCGGCTTGCTTGCTGTCAGGATAATCATCGACCAGCTTGTAGTAAACAAGTTTGGCGGTATCGTTGTCGTTCAGCTTTTCGAAGGCCAAGCCCTGTTTGAGCAGGGCGGCAGGGGCCTTTTCGTGTTTCGGGTAGTCGGCGATGACTTTCTGGTATTCCAGGATGGCAAGCTCGTACTCCTTTTGGGCATAGAGGCTGTCTCCCAACCAGAACCTGGCATTGGCCTTGAGATTGCCGGTCGGATACTTTTCAATGTAATTGGTGAAAGCGGCATAGGCTTCCTTGAATTTATCGGCGGAATAGGCTGCTATGCCAGAATCGTAAAGCTCTTTTGCCGGATCTCGTTCAGTGGCGGAACCGGATGTCCTGGTCGTTGCCGTCGCGGCTGGCTCGATCTCTTTTTTGCTGGCGGCGGGTTCGATGATCCGGGGTTTGCCGCTTGACGACTGCTCATTCTCGGCTCGGCGCGCATTGGCCGCCGCTCTGGCCTTGGCCTTGGCCTCTTCGGCGGCTTTGGCCGCCCTGGCCGCAGCGTTGGCCTCCCTGCGGGCAAGTTCAGCGGCTTCGGCAGCCCTGGCCGCCTTTTCTTTGTTCAGACCTTCCGAAACATCGCGAATCAGCTTGCCGTTGTTTTCAATTCGTTGTTCGAGCTGGTTTATCCTGGCAGTCAGATCATCCTGAGTTATTCGCAGATTTTCTATTCCATCATGGAGGTCATGGAACCTGATACTGAGGTTATCCCGGTGGTCCTGGGCCTCTTCCTGGAGCTTTCCGTAGTGATGGGAGTTTTCTTCCATCTGTCCTTTAACTTGCAGCAACTGGATCTGCAATTGGTCAATTGAATTTGCGGTGCCGGCCAGATTTTTCTGGAGGGCCTCCACGGTGTTCTTGTTGGCCCGATTGGTGGTTTCCTCATGAAGGTCCTCGTAATTCATGTCGAGGCTGCGCATCTTGTTGTTGACAGTCCTAAGCCGCAGTTCAAGGGATTTCAAATCCTGCTGGGTGGCGATGCACTGCGTGAGGAGAGGAGAGAGGAGCAGGCAGAACAGCAGCGAACGGTGTCTGATAATGAATTTCATGAGTAAACTTCCCTTATTAATTTTGTGTAACCGTTCACCGGGGTGGTCGCCAAAGTACCACAACCGCCGGCCTGTAACCGTTCAGCAGTGGTGCAGATTTGGACAAGCGGACCGGCGCCGCGTACCTCGTGTACGTAAGCCGGGCCGATCGTCCGAAGATGCGGTGCTGCTGAACGGTTACGATTTTGTCTCGCCGAGAAACCCGTTATGGCACGGGATAATTTTCACCCCCGCAAGGGGGCATGCTTAGCCGTCTCATTTTTGACTTATTGCAAGTTTGTCAAAATATAGCCTGAAAAGGACAATTTGCCAGAAGAAAACGAAGAGATACAAGTTTATTTTTGATCAGGATAATTTGCGGAATCAGCCGCCCACCCGAAAACGTCTATTGAACAGGATCTGGCGGGATCGCTCCTGCCCGCATCGCAAACACTTACGCTTTCTAAGAGCTCGGTCTGGGAGACCATTGCGGCATCGATTCATTGCCTTCCCAGTCGAAAAGCACCCTGAAACCGGAACCGTTCTTGTAAATGGCGCAGATCTTCTTGTCGCCGTTCAGATTTCTTGAAAAAGCCAGTTGACGTCCGTCCGGAGACCAGGTGGGGGATTCATAATCTCCCCACAAACGGGTAAGCCTGGTCGGGCGACCACCTTCGGCCGGAATCAGAAAAATATGGTATTGATTTTCGTAGTATCCCGAGTAGGCGATCTGGTCACCCTGGGGCGACCAGGCCGGAGTGGAGTTGTAATTGCCCAGGTAAGTCAAGCGACTGACCGTTCTTCTGTTTATATCCATTATGTAGATCTGGGGAGTGCCGCTTCGATCGGAAACGAAGGCCAGCCGGCTGCCGTCCGGCGACCAGCTTGGGGAAACGTTGATCCCCGCGTTTTTGGTCAACTGCCGGATAATTTCACCATCGCGGCTCATCAGAAAGAGATCGGGATTGCCTCTGATGCTCAGGGTGATGACCATGCTCTCGCCATCCGGGCTCCAGGCCGGAGCCATGTTCAAACCCTCCCGGCGGGAGATCGGCGTGGTTATCTTGTCCTGGGCAAGTTCGGTCAGATAGAGGTTGGGGTTGCCGCTGTGATACGATGTGTATGATAAAAAAAGATTGTCAGGGGTGAAGCGCGGGGAGACGGCAATTTGATTGTGCCTGGTTACCTGCCGCGGTTCATCGCCGAAGATATCGCTCAGGTAAATCTCCTTGATGCCTTTTTTTTCGGAGACAAAAGATATTTGAGTCAGACTGACCCCCGGTTCGCCGGTCATGGTCTTGATGATTTCATTACTGAACTTGAGAAGCATTATCCGGTTCTTGCCGGAATCACCTCGGTAGCGGCGGCCAAGAACCATGCGGCTGGTCGAGTTGTCCAGGAGCCTGATCTCCATGGTAACCTTGTTGTCGGCTTCGGTATATTGGCCGATCACGGTGAAATCGGCCCCCACTTCAAGCCAATCTTCCTGCTGGCCGCCTCCGTAAGATTGCGCTGGAATAACCGAAATAAAGCCGTGAAATTCCAGGGCCTTGGCAATAGTCTCCGCCATCTCCCTGCCGAGTTCGCCGGACTCTCCCGCTTTGCCGTTAGTGAAAGAGGGGACGGCTACGGGGATTTTGCGCAGTTCGGCCGAGGAAATGTCAATATCAATACGGGCCGCGACCGGACCGGCCATAAACAGCGAGAAGAGCAGGGCGGCAAGGGTAAAAACGGAAAAGTGTTTCATATCGTAAAAGATTTGTCTCTTGAGATTGCCGGGATTGGAATTGCAGAAATAATTAAAATAAACCACCTGGGGAAAATGTCACCCCAATTTCCTCGCTTTTTTTATGGAAATCAATAGGAAAAGGCGGCAGGGGCTGGGCATTGTCAACGGCTTTCTGGACGTACCGGTTAAAACGCGAATCCCTGGATCGTTTTTCGAAGTAAGTACCGGTGACGGTCCCGTCCCGGTTAACCTGAATGACGATCACCGCTCTCAGGTCCTCATCCCATTCCTGAAGTTCCGGCAGTTGCCAGTGTGGTGATATGTGTCTGCGAAGCCTGGCCCCGTAGCGATCCAGAGCCTCAAGCTCTTGTTGATTCGGACCGCCCTTGTCGGTACCGGTCCCGGTTGATTCGGGCCGGTTCCGCCTGCTTTGATCCGAGGAACGGTAGCCTTCGGCAATCCTGGCCAGGGCCGCCTTTTTCGCCTCAACGGCGGCCTGCTCGGCCTGTTCCGCCACGCTTTCAGCCTTGGCCATTTCTTTTTCAGCGCGTTCTTCGAGATAACCCAATCTGAGTTGTTCCAGTTCGTTTCTGCGCTGTTCCTCGCTCCGCTTCCGGGCCTCTTTCTCTTTCTCTTTCTCTTTCTCTTTCCTCTCCTCTTCAAGGCGTTGGCGGATCGGTGAAAGAGAAATTTTTTCCCTGGGAACCGGGGGGGGGGCGCAGGCTCTGTTTCGACGGGTTTCGTGGCCACTACAACCTTCTCGCGGACCGGGGTGGCTACCTCCTTCTTGGGCGCCGGAGCGGTAACCTTGACCACTTCGGGGGCCGGCGGCGGCGGAGCTGCTTCTTCCGGGGCCTTGTAGAGATTGACTGTGTATACTTCCGGTAATTTCGGAGGTCCGACATTCATGATAAAAGGGGTGATAATCGAGATCGCCAGGACTCCGAGATGGAAGGCCACGGTAAGGAGCAGCGGGATTTTCCGGTAGTGGTCCGTGCGAATATCCCTCCATAGGCCGGTGAAACCGTTAGAAATCGCCCGAGGGGAGCAAAGGCTTGTCAGCTCTTTGAAAAACGTGGCCAGGTCTCTGAAGAATTCTTGAAACCCGGTTATCATTTTTCGACTTTGTTATAGGGGAGGGGTTCGGTGATCATTCCCAGTTTGTCGAAGCCGGAGTCCTTGACGTCGGCCATTATTCCAACCACCGTGCCGTAGGCGACGTTTTTGTCGGCATTGAGGAGGACCGGCCGCTCCTTGCCCTTCGCCGCCATCTTTTCAAGTTCCTGGCGGAGGAGCCGGCGGTTAACTTCGATCCGGTTGATGGTAATCTCCCCATCACGGGTGATGGAGATCGTGATCGGTTTTTCCTTTTGAGGCAGGGGCTTGGCTGTGGTTTCCGGCAGGTCGACATCGACACCCTGGCTCATCATCGGCGCTGTGATCATGAAGATGATCAGCAGGACCAGCATGACGTCGACCAGAGGGGTGACGTTGATATCTGAAACCAGGCCGTTTTTTCCGTTTCGAGGAGTAAATCCCATAGAAGTTTACCAGTTGGTACGGGGTTAAAATCGTTAAGCTCTGGAGATAAGATCGCGCTCGATCAGGTTCATGAAGTCGGCGGAAAAGGATTGCATTTCGCTTTCCATTTCGGCGACCCGATTGGAGAAGTAGTTATAGAAGATAACGGCGGGAATGGCCACGGCCAGGCCGGCGGCGGTGGCCACCAGGGCCTCGGAGATACCCGGCGCCACCACGGCCAGCGAGGCGGAACCGCTTTTGCCGATTTCGTGGAACGAGGTCATGATTCCCCAGACCGTGCCGAACAGGCCGATAAACGGGGTGGCGCTGCCGGTGGTGGCCAGAAAGGCGAGGTTCCGGCTCAAGTCGTTAACGGCTGCCGATTCGGTCTTCTGCAGACTGCGCTTGAGATTGTCGACCCCTGCCATGCGCATGGCCAGGGATTTTTCCTCGGGATCGTGGGACTTGCTTTTGGT
>JBHEOZ010000154.1:0-4896 GCA_046260555.1 Desulfurivibrionaceae bacterium | reverse complement strand
ATTCGCCATGCGCTCCAGGACCAGATCGACATCTTCATCCGGTGAGGCCTTGACGTTGCCGCTGTCCATGATCTGGGAGGCCTTCTCGGCGGTTATGTTGCGGAGCATGCCGTGGGAATGGATCTTGCCCTCGTAATGGTAGGGGAACAGGTGGCGGAGGAGGGAACCGATGGTTATCGCCCCCCGCAGCTTCCGATCTTCGTCATCGACGTAGACCATCCTGGCGTGGGGAAAGCGGATTACCATCGCGATTACCTCTTTGATCTCGGCGTCTTCCCGGACGCAAGGGATCGCCCGGTCCTCAAGCTGTCGCATTATTTCTCCGATCTTCATCGCTTATCACCCATCAACATTGGTTTCATCGGCCCTGGTCAGAGCCAATCTGACCAGGGGCGGGGAGATGATTTCATTTAGGATAATTGAGGCCAGCATGGCGCTGAGCAAAAGATCGAAAGTGGCGGGGGGGAACATGGGTCTGGCCAGAAAGATCAACCCCAGGGACACGCCGGCCTGGGGAAGCAGGGTGATTCCAAGGTATCGAGGGACTACCCCGGGTGCCCCGGAGAGTTTGCCGCCCAGATAGGCGCCGGTCACCTTGCCGATCAGCCTGACGATCAGAAGTGTGATGCCGAGCAGGGCGGAAGACTTGAATACAGAGATATCGAAATGGGCGGCGGCAAGGACAAAGAAGAGGCAGAACAGGGTTTTTTCGATCAGGTCGAGCTGGTGGAAAAGGGTATCGGCCCGCTCGACCCGGTTAACGACCACGAAACCCATGGCCATATTGGCCAGGAGCGGCGAGAAGCCGAAATTGGTCGAGACGCCGCCGACCAGAAAGATCGCCCCGAGGGAGAGCATCAGGTTGGTATCGGCCCGTTTGGCGGGATCAAGAAAGATGCTGAACAGGAAGCCCCCCAGAACCCCGGTCAGTAAGGCACCGCCGACACCAATCACCCCATCGGACAGCGAGGCGGCGGCGGCCAGGTCGATGCCCTGGAGCTTGCCGGCAACCGCCAGGGCGATCGAAAAGATAATGATGCTTAAAGCGTCATCCAGGGCAACTACTCCGAGCAGGGTCGTGGTCAGGGGACCTTTGGCCCGCAGTTCGTGGACTACCGCGAGGGTGGCGGCCGGGGCTGTGGCAACGGCGATCCCGCCCATGACCAGGGCGGCGGCGCTGAGCGCCGCGGTGTTTTCCGCCATGGGCAGAAGGAAACGGCCGGCCCCGTAAATTGCCAGGGCCGTGCAGAGAAAGGCGCCCAACCCCTCGGCCAGATTTGTCCACCAGATCGACCGGCCCAGGACCCGGACCATGGAAATCTGCAGACTGCCGCCGATGGCGTAGGCGATCACGGCCAGCGCCACTTCCGAGGTGAAGGTGAACAGGGTGTCGATCTGCTCTGCCGGGAAAATCCCGCTGATTGACGGCGAGAAGAGCAGGCCGGCCACGATATAGCCGCTGATCTGGGGGGTGTGGAAAAAGGCGGCGAGCCGTCCGGCAAAGTAGCCGACGACCAGGATCAGGCCGAGAGCGAAGAGCGAGGAGAAAGAGAAATGACTCATAGCTGGTCCTTGCCGGGATCCCAAGCCCGTTTAAGGGAAGCGCTTCGGTAAAACGGGAACAGGGCGGTTTTTCCCGGTGGATATCCGTTTCATCCCTGATTATAGAACTTTGCCGCCTCCGAGGTCAAAGAAATCATTGGAAACCGGGGGCGAGTTGAATTACAGGGGTCGGCTTTTCCGCCGGATTATTCTTGATGGGTTCGCAAACAGTCGAAATGACATTATGGCAATTCCGACTGTTTGCGAACTCAGCATTCTTCAGGGGCCAGGGTTTTTATGGTGGGATTTGCTGGGCGCTACTGTTTGTCGTCCCGCAGGGCCACCGGCGGCGCCAGAATTTCCGACCAGATCACCCCATTGCGGAGATTTTGCCGAGTGGGATTCAAGGTCAATTGAGGCCGTGACGGTTCGGCCGGGGTGGCTGACGGGATCGGCGGACTTTTTCCGTCTTCTTCGCGCCACTCCGGGCCACGTTGTGCCGCGGCTGCTTCTTCAGAGCGGACTTTGGATTCAAAAGAAGGTTGTAGGTACTCATCGACTTCCAGGGCTTTCCGATCATGGCCGGCTGTGTCCGCTAAGGCCGCCAGCTTTTTGTGGACTGTTTCGAAGAACCCCGGGGTTCGGCCGGCGGATCTCCTCTTTCGCGGATCGGTCTTGGCCACCTTCTGGTAAATATTGCTTACTCCCCAGATTATCAGGACAATAATAAGCGTAATCAGTTGTTCCAGATTCATATCCATTTATCCCGGTTGTTGTAAGTCCGGATTAATCGGTATCGTTTTCGGGCTCGGTGTCCTTACTGCCGATGCTCTCCCGCATCCCGGTATCGGCCACGATGTTTTTCATCTTGTAGTAGTCCATAATGCCGAGCTGGCCTTTCCTGAAAGCCTCGGCCATGGCTAGGGGCACTTCGGCCTCGGCGGCCACGACCTTGGCCCGCATCTCCTGGACCCGGGCCTTCATCTCCTGTTCGACCGCGTAGGCCATGGCGCGTCGTTCTTCGGCCTTGGCCTGGGCGATTTTCTTGTCCGCCTCGGCCCGGTCGGTCTCCAGTTCGGCCCCGATATTTTTGCCGACATCGACATCGGCAATGTCGATGGAGAGGTGCCGGCATCGAGCCCCTTGGCCAGTACGGTTTTGGAGATGCTGTCCGGGTTTTCCAGGACGTGCTTGTGGGTGGCGGCCGAGCCGATCGTGGTGACGATCCCCTCGCCGACCCGGGCCAGAATCGTCTCTTCGCCGGCGCCGCCGACCAGGCGATCAATATTGGCCCGGACCGTGATCCTGGAGATCGCCTTGAGCTGGATGCCGTCCTTGGCCATCGCCGCCACCAGCGGAGTTTCGATGACCTTGGGATTGACGCTCATCTGCACGGCCTCCAGGACATTGCGCCCGGCCAGATCAATGGCGGCGCCCCGGTTGAAATCCAGCTCGATATTGGCTTTGTCGGCCGCGATCAGGGCCTGGACGACCCGCACGACATTACCGCCGGCCAGGAAGTGCGATTCCAGGTCGTCGGTCGAGATTATCAACCCCGCCTTGGCCGCCATGATCTTGCCTTCCACGATCATCTTGGGAGGTACTTTCCGGAACCGCATGAAGATGATATTGAGCAGCCCCACCCGGGCGCCGGAGACCAGGGCCTGAATCCAGAGGGAAATCGAGGAGCCGACGAAGTAAAAAAGGGCAATTGCCGCAACAACCAGGACCAGAAGGCCGATCTGACCGATATTCATGATGCTTCTCCTTTTTAAGAGGTTTGGATTTTTGGGTTTTCCCTGACGATTACCTGGTTGCCGGTAACCTCGACCACGACCAGGGCGCGGTCCTTGTCGATATACTCGCCCCGACTGACCACGTCCACCCGGTTGCCGTCGATCATGGCGGTGCCGCCGGGATGCAGGGCGGTAACGCTGTACCCCTCGCGGCCCATTAATTTCTTCAATTCAGCCGAATGGGAAACCACCCCGGCGCTGCTGGCCAGGGTTCCCCGCAGGGTGGCCGGGGATCGGGCCAGAACCTTCAGGCCGATCATCACCAGAATGGGGATTATGAAGATATCGGCCAGGACGAAGTAGATGCCGGCAGCGGCCGAGATGTCATGGAAGACGATAAACAGCGAGTAGCCGAGCAGCCCGGCGGCGATCAGGGTCAAAAGTCCACCCGAGGGCAGAAAAATTTCGGCGATGATTACCAGCACCCCGGCGAGCTGGAGGGCGATCGGCAGCAAAAGCTCTTTCATGGTTTCTCCTCGCTTACCACCACCCGGCTGCCTTTGATGGCGATGATCTTCACCGGGGCGCCTTTTTCGATAAAATCGCCCGCGGTGACCACGTCGATGTTTCTTTCCCCGAATTTCGCTTTGCCGGCCGGTCTCAGAAAGGTGGCCGCGGTCCCCCGCCGGCCGACCGCCACTGCCCGGGTTTCATGGGAGTCGGCATGGGAGGTCGCCAGGGTGGTTGCCAGGTAAGGTCCATCGACCAGCCTGCCGAGCCGCGGAAACATATAGCCGAGAAAAATCAGGGCGGCAACGAAGGCCGCCGCGAAGGCGCCAAGAACCCTGGTCAGGTTGGCGATCAGGATCTCGCGCTGCCACGGCAGGTTCGGGTCGGGCACGACAAAATCCTGGAAGGAGAGCAGCATGCCCAGACCGATGCAGATGAAGCCCGCGAGGCCGGCCACCCCGAAGCCGGGGATCACGAAGATCTCAAAGCCCAGAAGGACCAGGCCGAGGACGATCAGGATCAGTTCGGTATGATCGGCCAGCCCGACGATATACTGGTTGCCCAGAACCAGGGCCAGGGAGATAATCCCCACCAGGCCGGGCAAGCCGAAACCGGGCGCCTTGTATTCCGCGTAAAGGGCGGCAAAACCGATCAGCATCAAAAGCGGGGCAATCGAGGTGAGGAAGCGGCCCAGGGCTTCGGACCAGCTCGGTTCAAGGCGGACCAGTCGATAGTCGCCGAACTCGAACCGTTCCAGCATCGCGGGGATCGAGGCGGCGGTCATTGCGGAGAACCCAAGGTCGCGCGCCTCGGTATCGTCCATGGTCAGAAGTTCGTCCTTGGCCACCACCACTTTCCGGGAGATGATCTTTTCCCGGTCTTCCTCGCTCATGGCTTGAAGGTCGTCGGCGTCAAGGTAGAGGGTCCGCTCCGCTGTTTTTACCTCATGAATTTCCAGGCGGGCGCTGACCATGGCTTCGGCCAGGGCGGCCGGATAGTCGTTGCGCCTGGCCAGGGCGCGGAATTTGGCTCGGAGCGGCGACTGGAACTTTTCGCCGAGCATGGTCGGGCCTTCCTGGGTAAAACTGATCGGCGCGCAGTCGCCGAT